>JBFRWR010000864.1:0-6535 GCA_051439685.1 Trichodesmium sp. | reverse complement strand
TAGTCATTCTGAATAAGACTGGGACGAGTGTTTCTTTACCTAGAAAGGGTTTCAGCCAAAAAAGTGTTTCATCCTTATTTGAAATGACTATATCATGTCCGTTGGTATCGGAGCGTGTAAAAGTTAGCGTGGATATTTATATAGAATCCGCTTGAATAGTTATTGTATAGTAGGGAGACGCACCAGACGCACCAGATGGAGAGATGGAGAGTAGAAAGAGTAGACAGAATTATGAACATATACTGTATAACCGGATTGTATATTACAGGAAATTTAAGTTTTTTTCTTGCTCAATTGCCTTCCTGTTTTTTGCCTGTTGCCTGTTGCCTGTTGCCTACCTTTTCTATACAATACCGATGCTTCCGGACATCATATAAGTAGAGAAATTTTATACTCAATCTCTAGCGTCAAAACTCACAATTAATCCGTTTGGTTTTTCTATTTTTTACTATTGCCAAGACAAGGAACAAATCCTTGGATATTTATAGGATGAGAATGCAGCATATTCCAAGTATATAAAGTACAGATATAGCAGATTTCACTAAGCGTGAGGTACGCCTGCGCGAGCAAGATGCTCGCACTGATAAAATTTAATTATCAATATCTGTACCTCACGCTTCTTGGGAAATGCTATATTAAGCAAATTTTTCCATTGTGGGCATCTTACCCACTGTAGGTTTACTTCACTATAATAGAATATGCTTATCTATTCTTAATCAATTATCCAATAACCATTTTGTCGCCAATTTTGTTCTCTTAAAGCTGCTTCTAAGTCATTCTCTTGAATCCAACCTTGAAGCATTAACAATTCTCCCAGTTTATGATAACATGAAGCCTGAATATCTATTGCTTGGTCTAGTTGATTCTGGGAAATTAATTGTCTACGGAGCAGAATTTCACCTATTTTCATGATTGTATTTCACCTGTAAGAGATTTATCTAGTTTTGTACAGGCACCCTAATAATTACACTCATTTACTCTAAAAGTATTTATCTAGATTCATACTTAATAATCAGCAAGTTTTTGGCTTTTTATGCAAAAATTTAATATCAGGAATACCGCAGTATCGAAAGTACGTTACTATACTCTTCATCAAGAGATGATGATAAATTTACAGATACTATTAATAGCATTCACAAAAATTAATATTATGGCTTTTAGGGATATACCCACTTTCTGAATATTACCTATCACATGATTCAGAGAACTAATTATTGATGTGACAATTCTTGATCGGGTATGTAGCTTTACTCCCTGAATAAATTTCTGCCAAATATTTTGTTGAGTCATTTTATCCTAAGTAAATAAATTAGTATAGTAATAAATTTTTGGCTTTATTCAAAATTGAGATGCATCCCTTCCTACTTATTTATTCCTACTTATTTCTTCCTAATTCTTGCTTCTTCCTTCTTACTTCTTACTTCTCCAGAATTACAAATTCATATTTGCCAGATTTAACGCTAGGTTGAACTTGAACTAATACTGACTTATCCTTGTCTAGAAACTGGCGATCGCCTAATTTTCCAAATCTAATTTTTCCTGTTACTCCTTCTACATCAAAATCATCACTAGATAAAATTCTTTGTAATTTTTTATGCTCATAATTACCATTACTTTTATCGAGAGCTTTAATAATAGTTTTTGCTGCATCATAAGAAGTAGCAGTACGCCAATTAATTTCAGCATTCCAAAATTTTTGAGATGTTTTGGTAAACTCGTCATTAGGGTCACGATGCCAAGGAATAGCAACTGTCAAATTATTCTGATTTGCTTCTTCTCCAGCATCATTTATAACTCGATAATTATAGATAGAATCTCCCCCTAGTAATTCTAATCCTTTAGCATTATCAATTACTCCAATGGGATTAATCAAAGTTTTGTCAGTCGCCGGAACTAATAGTATTGCTTCAGCACCTTGATTTTTTGCCTGTTCAATACAATCTTGAGCACTAAAATTTCCAGCATTCAAGTAACATTGATGCACAAATTTTTTTGTTGGTAGGAGTGTCTTAAACTCTCGCTTCAGAGATTCACTATATTGATTTTTTTCTACATAAGCTACTGCTACTTTTTGAGATTTTCCACGTTCCTCTAAATACTCAAATAAAGTTTCGGCAGCTAGTTTATCGCTAGGAGAAATTTTCAAGACAAACTTACTAAAATTCGATAAGATAGTTGCGGTGCTAGTAGGAGAAATTGCTACTAATTTATTTTTGTCATAAATTTCTCCCGCACTGAGAGTCATTGAACTAGAGTAGTGACCAATAATGGCGATAATTTCTTTTTGTTTGACTAAATATTTAGCAACTTTTTTAGCAGTTTCTGGCTCATTTTTATCGTCAACAATTGTGACTTCTAAAAATTTACCATTGAGACTACCTTGGCAATTTAATTGATGTTGAGTATCTTTTATAGCTAGAGAAATTTCAGCCAAACCACAATTAAATTCACTTTGAGCTTGAGCAACTCCCCGTAAAATTTCTGCTGCAATATTAGGTTCTCCATCAGCAGGAATACTAACTGCTATTTCTAATATTTTTCTACCTTGATTGACTTTTTTTCCTTGAGCAATGGAGTTGTTCAAAAAAATTACTGTCTCTGGGTCATTTTTTTTGAGATTAAGAGATTTGCGGAAATAAGAAATAGCACTATTAAATCTTTTCTCTTTTATCTCTCTCATTCCTAATTCTTTTTCTGCGGATATTTCCCCAGAAGCAAATATAGTTTTTTCTCCAATACTATTATTAATGTTTGGAACCTCTTGAGTTATAAATGGAATTACTAAGTCTCCTAAATCCTGGAGTATGAGAATAACTGCAATTAATAATCCTGCTACTTCTAAAGGTAGCTTTGCTCGCTGAATAAATTTCTGCCAAAGATTTTGTTGAGTCATTTTATCCTAAGTAAATATAGCAATTCCCAAACAGCGTTTCTGTAAAAAATTAATTTGTTTTAGGGAACAGATAACTGGGCAAAAGGAATAGGGAATAGAATATAATATAAATAAATATCGGTATACTTTATTCGTCGGAGAAAAGCTATAAATTAGTATTTCAATTTATTGCTCCAGAATCACAAATTCATATTTTCCAGATTTGGTAAATTTACCTTCTTACTTCCTGCTTCATGGTTCCTACTTCCTACTTCTTCCTTCTTTTAATTTTATTGCTCCAGAATCACAAATTCATATTTTCCAGATGTAACACTAGGTTTAACTTGAACTAATACTGACTTATCCTTGTCAAGAAAAAGGCGATCGCCTAACTGCCCAAATCTAATTTTTCCGGTTACTCCTTCTACAGAAAAATCACGACTAGATAATATTCTTTGTAACTGTTTACGAGAATAATTACCCATCATTTCATTTATAGCTTTAATAATAGTTTGAGTCGCATCATAAGATGTAGCAGTACGCCAACTTACTTCAGCATTCCAAAACTTTTTAGCTGTTTGAGCAAATTCAGAATTAGGGTAACGATGCCAAGAAATAGCAATACTTAAATTTGTTTGATATGCTTGTTGACCAGCATCTTTTAATACCCTAGGATTATAAACAGAATCTCCACCCAATAATTTCAATCCTTTAGCATTATCAATTATTCCTATAATATTACTTAGAGTTCTGTCTGTAGCAGGAACCAAAAGCATTATTTCTGCACCTTTATTTTTTGCTTCTTCTACACAATCACTAGCACTAAAGTTTCCTAGTGAAATATTACATTTATGTACAAATTTTGCAGGTAGTAATTTCTCAAATTCTTTAGCTAGAGACTGACTGTAACTATTTCTAGGTACATAGGCAACTGCTAGTTTTTTATCTGCCAATTTTTGGTTTTTTAGATAACTAAATAAAGCCTGACTTGCTAAACGATCGCTCGGTGAAATTTTAAAGACAAACCTATTGAAATTTTCTAAACGAATAGAAGTGCTAGTAGGAGAAATAGCTACAAGTTTAGCTTCGTTATAAATATCTCCAGCTTGTAAAGTCATATCACTGGAATAGTGACCAATAACAGCTAAAATTTTCTCATTTTCTGTCATAGCTTTAGCAATTTTTTCGGCAGTTTCTGGCAGATATTCATCATCAGCAATAGTAACTTTGAGAAATTTACCATTTAAACTACCAGAGCAATTTAGTGGATTTTGAATATTTGTAATAGCTAGAGAAATTTTATTCAAACCACAATTAAATTCACTTTGAGCTTGAGCAACTCCTCGCAAAATTTCTTGAGCAATATCTGACTCTTGACTAATTGGAATACTTACGGCAATTTCTATCTTTTCTCCAATATTAGTATTAGACTTTTGTTGAGCAATTGCATTATTCAAATAAATCAAAGTTTCCGGGTCATTTTTCCTGACTTGGAGAGACTGGCGAAATTGAGCGATTGCTCTGTCAAATTTCCCACTATTAAACTCCTGAATCCCTGCCACCTTTGCCGGAGTTTTCTCAGAAGAAATTAATAACTTTTCTCCCTGACTAATATTTTGATAAATTTCTGGTGGTGATGATATATCTGGAGTTGAAATAAATTGATTTTTAACTAAATTTATCGCCAAAATTGCCAATAAAAATCCGGCTGTTAAACTCAAGGGTAGTTTAAATTTATTGATAAGTTTCTGACATAAATTTGGATTAATTAACTGCTGCCAAGTCAGAGAATTAGACAAAGCTGTTTCTTGAATACAAATAGTAGGCAACCACATCGCTCCTGGATAGAGCTTTTCAAAATGTTCTAACCTTCCTTTTGCTATTCGCACCGACTCAAATAAGGATTTATTATTTACAAACTCCGCAAAGAAATACTCCAAAAACTTAACTGCCACCATGTCAGGAACAGGTTCCCGCATAACAATAATTCTTGATAAACCAAGGTTAGCCAATTGATTTGCTAAACCTAAACCATCACAGGAATTAAAGATTGCTAATTGCAACCCTTTATCTATGGCAAATTTCAAAGAATTTTTAAACTCTTCAATACTTAACCTATCCTGATCATTCAAATCTATCCAACCAATTGAACCATCTTCTTTACTACAACTATGACCAGCAAAAACTAAGATATGATAACCAGGTTCTTCCCGCAAAGTATTAGATAAAATTTCCCTAGTTGGTTGATTTAAACATTTAACTTCAGCACCCTTTTCTTGTAACTTTTGAATTACCTCCAAATCTAACTCTGTATTAATACCATCACTCTTGCCAACTATCAAAATAATTCTTACTTTCGATAATTTACGCACTCCTGTAAATCTGCTTTTACCTTTAACTCGGATAGCAATTTCTGTATTGGGAAAACGAGACTCAAATAAACTCCATTCTTGCCAAGGAATGCGACGTAAATTAGGATTTTGAATATCCAAAAATAAGCGAATTTCTGCCTCAGAAGATTGTAGAGAACTTAAAACAGCAATTAACTCATCTCGTATAGGTTGCCAACTACTCTCCCCACTATCTAACCATTGATTAAGAGTAATTTTAACTTGTTCTTTTTGTTCAGAACTAGAATGATTAATGACTGATTTTGGGCTAAGACGAGTTGCTACTTTCCGCACATCTTCTAACTGATAATAAGCTTCTTTCCATTTCTTAAAAGATGTTTCTAGTTGAGAAGGTAAACGTGGCAACAAACCATCAATAGAGTGAAAATTAGTATCTTTAGTATCTATTAAAGTTAGAGTTACATGAAATTTATTATTAACATTATCAATCAGTTTAATTTTAATGATTTTCATACTTATATATTCTCTTATACCAGTTTGATAAATTTTCTCTACAAATGACTAGACTTTTTATTAGGAGTCAGAAGTCAGAATGAATGACTTTAATACCATTTTTTAGGTCGGAAATTATCTTTGTTCTCAAAGGTACATTTTCTGTAAGGTCTTTTAATCATACTTATTATTTGTAAAATTATTTTTTTTAACTGGTATTAAACCAATTACTAATTGTAAGACTTTGGTTTAAAAATCGCTTTGTAGCTTGGGGAAAGGAGACCCAAATCCTACAGTTTTTCTCACCAATTCTGCACATATTAGTCTATACTTATTCATCCTTCAATTATTAAGTAATTAACACCGACTGAATAACCTTTTTAATAATTATTAGCTAGTTAGTATTAATTATTCAGATTTTTACTACTCCCTCACTCCTCGGCTCAAAAATCGGCTGTAGCTTGGGGAAAGGAGACCAAACCCCTACAGTTTTTCTCACAAATCCTGCACGGATTAGTATATACTTAGTCATACTTCAATTATTAAGTAATTAATACCGACTGAATAACCTTTTTAATAATTATTAGCTAGTTAGTATTAATTATTCAGATTTTTATTTCTGTGTACGGACGTTGCATAACAAAAATGCGAACCTCCCTACCTACTCCCCCAATACTCTGCTCAAAAATAGGCTGTAGCTTGGGGAAAGGAGACCAAACCCCTACAGTTTTTCTCACAAATTCTGCACGGATTAGTATATACTTAGTCATACTTCAATTATTAAGTAATTAATACCGACTGAATAACCTTTTTAATAATT
>JBFRWR010000863.1:0-9293 GCA_051439685.1 Trichodesmium sp. | reverse complement strand
ACAAATTATCTCCAAAAGTTTCATATAAAATCCGGTTGAATAGTCGTCCGCAGCGACTATAGGAAGCAATCTCTGCGCACCCCTGAGATTGCTTCCTTCCACGGAGTTTAAGTCGCAATGACTTTACTGTTAGTGTTGATCCAGACATACTATAATTTCAATATGTGTTATATTCCCCCTATAAATAGAAAATTATAAATATTTTTATGAAGCAGCAAATTACTTGTAAAGTAGAATCATTTTGGGATGCAGAAGCAAAAGTTTGGGTAGCAACAAGTGCTGATGTTCCTGGATTAGCAACAGAAGCAGATACCATTGAAGCACTTAGTCAGAAACTCCGGGAAATGATTCCAGAATTAATGGTTTTGAACAATATAATTTCCTCTGATTATGTTGGGTATATTGAATTTCAACTAACCAGTCATCGAGAAGAACAAATTAAAGTAGCTTCCTAAAATGGTTTCATCACTAACTCCTAGATTAAAAAAATTTCTCACACAAGCAGGTTGCTATTTCGAGCGACAGGGTAAGGGAGACCATGAAATTTGGTATAGTCCAATTACCGAACACCGATTCGTAGTAGATAATTCTATTAAATCGCGTCATACAGCTAATGCTGTTTTAAAACAAGCAGGATTACCTAAGTTTTTCTAGTAGATAAAACCAAGAAAATTAAGAGTAGTTAGTAGCCTGTTGTGAGCGATCGCTCTCTCCATCAATTATAATTTTATTAATAATGCTGTAAAATATTTGAGCTTAAGATAATGAGATTATCATTAATTATTGGAATTTCTAGTATACTTACAATTCTCCCTTTAGCATCAAATTTAGATGCAGCAGACATTCTAGATTCATCATCAAAATCTTCATCAGAATTTACTCAAACTAATATTATTTATCTTGCCGATAACTGGTATAACTACAAGGCTAAAGACGGCAGTTATACAATATATTTTCCTGCAAAACCACAGGAGCAAAATTTATCTGTCAATACCCCTTTAGGAAAATTAAGTACCTTATTTGCATTCTACAAATATCCAGAAGAAAAACGAATTTTTTATGTTTCTCACGTTAAATATCCAATCGAACCGAGGGAATATAATGTAGAAAAAGGATTAGATGGAGCGCGAGACGGAGCGGCACAAAAGACTAACTCTATAATAGTTAGTGAAAAGAGAATTAACTACAAAGGATTTCCCGGTAGAGAAATTATTTTGCAGTCACAAGAAAAACCAGATTTAAAAACATTGGCAAGAATATATATCGACCCTACCGGACCAATATTATATAGTTTACAAGTAATTGCTGAAGATGGAAATTTAGACTTTCCAGAAGCTAAAGCTTTTTTAGATTCTTTTGTTGTCAAATAAAAAGGTAGTGGGAAAATAGAAAATTACAGCAGTTTTCAGGTCAATAAACCACATCCTCATTACCACAACCCTGTAGGGACGTTGCATGCAATGTCTCTACTGTGTGGTCTACCGAAATGAAAAGCGCTGTAATGGAAATTTGACAAAAAACACAGTAGCAATATTTTTTGAAAATGGTATAATACAATTTTGAAAAAAGAATGTTAGGAATAGTAAGGGCTATAAAAAGATTTTCAAGGAGATACCCTTTTGACAAAAAAGATGATTGAAAACCTAAAAAATGGTATTGAAGCCATTCCCACGCGACTCCTGACTCCTGACTCCTGACTCCTCAAAAGTCCCCTAGCTATTTGTAGCAAACATTTATCAAATTGGTATTATTCGGGAATATCCCAGACTTTTTTCGCTAATTTAGCCAATATTTCTTGGCGAGTTTCTATTGCTTGAGAATCCCATTTCTCAAATGTCTTTAAATCTTTTACCGCTAAATTAATAGTAGTATTTTCCCCTACTGAAATTTCTTCCGAAATAGTTCTAGTTAACAAAAATCTTGACTTAGTATAACTACCCTTTTTGTCTGAAAAATCAGCATTAGTAATAGCAGATTTAATCGAACTCTCTAACAAAGTTAGATTACCTAAACGTTTACTATAATTATCTATTTCACGAGGTTTATCAAAAGCTAAAATTACATCCTTAGTCGGATTTTCTGGTAAAATTTGTTCTAATTCTAATTTAAAAATATAATTGCGTAAATCATCAATTCCTCCCCCACTACCCCAGGCAGTTTCATCTATATATTGTGTGATTTTTGCCATAATATATTTAATTTGATAAGGCTGAAATGATAAAATATTCAGCTTACGGAATGCTCGCTCAAATTTGTGCGCTACTCGCTGTTTACTAGGCAGAATTTGTTCAGCAATAAACCAATTAAATTCTACTTTTGATCTAATTTGCCGTAATTCATTAGCCCACTTCAGAATCATACCATCAAATGCTTTTTGATTGCGATCGCTAGTCAACATAGCCAAAAATAATAAATTTTCTACTTGCCTACATAAGTCAACAAAACATTCTTCAGGTAAATTATATGCAGCTAAAAGTAATATTAAATGCTGCCTCACATTGACACTAAGACTACGAATATTAACCAAATAACGATTTACAGTTCCATCAAGATTATTCCCTGATAAAAATGCGACATAAGCTTTCGCAGCAGTAAGTAAATTATTCACAAATATAATTGGTTCAGTTTCATATTTGCACAAAGACTGATTTTTTAAGAACCAATCATAAACTTCTTTTTCTGCTATATAATTCCCATCTTCTGCATACCTTGCCAATATAAAATAGCGTAAAAAACGCATAGGTTTTTCCTGAGAATCATAGAGTAAATCTATCATCTCTTTCCATTTAACTTTAATTTTTTCATAGTCTGTTTGTTTAGCCTTGGCAAAAATCAAATTCTTCAATAAATCCATATCATCCAGAGGTAAACCTCGATGATTTAGAGTAGAATATATTTTTAAAGCATGGGAAACACTAGCCGTTTTCACTCGAATTAACTTAACATTTTTGAGAAAATATGCGTAAAATTTCTTCAGATTATAAATAGCAAGTTCATCTACTTCAAACTTCAAAGAAAGAAACTCTCTAATAACACCATAAGCATTCTGAATATTTTTCACAGAACGAGTAGCAGGTACTTCTTCTAAATCTGTTTGTAAAGCTATATTTGCTAGTACCCCGCGACTTTCTTTATATTGTAGTTCTACCCGATGTCTAAACTGATCGTTACCCCACTCATCAGTATATAAAGAAGTAATCTTATTTTTTAATGCTTCAATTCTTTCATTAGGGTTAATAATTAATAGATAATCTCTAATTGCACAGAGAATTAAATAAGCAGTAGTCATTCGTTGCTGACCATCAATTACTTCATAAAAATTATCCCCACGACCACAAACAATTATACTACCAATAAAATACTCAGAATAAGAGTTCTTAATTTGTTCAGAAAATTCTTCATATATATCTTGAATAAATTCATTTACTTCTTTTTCTTCCCAAACATACTCTCTCTGATAATCAGGAATAACGTAAAATTCATCAAATAACTTTTCTAGAGTCATATCTTGAGATTCAATAGTTGCCATTTAATTACCTCAGTAGTTTTAATTAATAATAAGTCTTTTATTTATTGTCAGTTAAAGTTTTGTTTACAAACCGTCTCTGAGTCAGTATGATAATTGCTACCCCGATAAATAATAACAGTAGAGTTGCTAAAGCAAACCCTACTGTTAACTCATAAACCTAACAAAAATTTTACCTCTGTTAAATTTTATTGAAGATTTAAAATTGAAAATTCTTCCCTCCCAAAAATGGGTAGGGAAGAAAGAAACAGTTGATAAAAGTAGTAAATTCTAGTGGAACATACTGCTAACTGAAGTATCCTCGTGAATTCGCCAAATAGTTTCACCCAATAAATTTGCCACAGAAAGGACAGTCAATTGTGGAAAACGATTTTCCTCACTTAATGGAATAGTATTAGTCACAATTACCTCTTCAAATATCCCATCAGAAAGACGCTCAATAGCTGGTGGGGAAAATACAGCATGAGTAGCACAAGCATAAACTTGCCTTGCCCCCTCCTCACGCAATAGTCGCGCCCCCTGAGAAATAGTCCCACCTGTATCGATCATGTCATCTACTAATACAGCAGTTTTGTCCTTAACATCCCCAATAACATTCAAAACTTCTGCGACATTATGAGCTTGGCGACGTTTATCAATAATTGCCAAAGGGGCATCATTTAGCTTTTTCGCAAAAGCCCTGGCTCTTGCCACCCCACCCACATCAGGGGAGACAACCACTATATCAGATAAATCCTTATTGACTAAGTAATCTAAAACAACGGGTGAGCCATAAACATGATCGAAAGGAATATCAAAATATCCCTGAATCTGAGCCGAATGCAAATCCATTGCTAGAATACGACTAGCACCTGCCTCAGTAATCAAATTGGCCACTAACTTAGCAGTAATTGATTCTCGTCCGGCAGTTTTACGGTCTGCCCTGGCATAACCGTAGTAAGGTATAACGGCAGTAATTTGTCTCGCAGAAGCACGACGACAAGCATCCACCATTATCAATAATTCCATCAGGTTATCATTAACCGGATAGCAACTAGGCTGGATTAGATAAACATCACAGCCTCGAATTGATTCTTGAATTTGAACATATAGTTCTCCATCAGCGAACCGCTTCCGCACCATTGGGCCTAAGTCTAAACCTAGATATCTAGCTACTTCTGTAGCCAGAGGAACGTTAGCAGACCCTGAAAAAAGTCTTAATCTATTATGATCGTTAGCAGTGGCAGGCAAAGGAGCCTGAATTGGTAAAGTAGCAGAACGGATCACGGCAAGCCCTCGTAGCACCTTTATTCATCGTGATCTTATCATCTCAAACCACAAATATTCTTTGGTATTTTTATCAACAGAAAGATTATACTATCATCAATATATCAAGGATTTTTGCGATATTAATCTGATTAATCACAAATATTTAGCAATAAAATTCAACAACTCTTTGAAAAACGTAAAATCTCTTCAGCAGATACGATTTCTTAGATAATTATTATATAAGTCAAAAGTCTAAAAGAATAAGTCAAAAGAAATTCTTGTCCCTTAAATTTGAAGATGTTAATTTTTCAGTGGGGCGATCGACTTTTTCTCCTCAAAATATTAAGACTTTTTGCAGAAGTCAGGGAATAGGGAATAGTGGGAGATTAAATTGTTAATTCTATATATAATTAAAACTTTTGTAAGAGGTCTATTGATACTTATCATTTACTAGCTAAGACTTGATTGAAGTGTTTTATCGCAAATCTTAAGTAGGTATTAAATAATTTCAGAGTAGGAATAGATATTTGGCTATTCCTTTATTAGCAGACTTTTTTGACTATTATGGAGTAGGTATTAACAACACCTACTTAGGAGAAAAGTTATGAGTTTAAAAGATAGAATTACAGAAGATATTAAAGCAGCGATGAAGGCCAAGGATAAGGTTCGTCTGGAGACTGTTCGTAGCATCAAAAAAGTTATTCTAGAAGAGGAAGCAAACGCGAGGGGAGCCGGAAAAGATTCCCTGACAGAAGCTCAAGAAATGGATATCTTAGCAAGATTGGCCAAACAACGCCGGGATTCAATGGAGCAATATTCTCAAGTAGGTCGTCAGGAATTAGCAGATCAAGAGGCAGCAGAGCTGGCCATTCTTGAGGAATATCTACCAAAACAGTTATCTGATGATGAAATCTCTAAGATCATAGATGAAATTATTGCTAAGGTGGGAGCTAGTTCTCCTAAAGATATGGGTAAAGTTATGGGTCCGGCCATGCAGCAGTTGAAAGGAAAAGCTGATGGTAAAAAAGTTCAAGAAATGGTTAAGACTAAACTGAATTGATAGTTACCTGGCAGTTAACCTCATAATCTCAGATGCTTAGTATAGCAATTCCCATATTTTTAAGGTATAAAATTCTTTTGCTGTAGGGAGTAGATTGTTTCATCTTAAAATGTTGCAATAGTAGGGGCGGGTTTATAATTAATGGATAATTAATAATTAATAATTAATAATTAATTGCCTCTGGTTAAAAATGAGAGATATAGTCATTTCAAATAAGGATGAAACAATTTTTTGGCTGAAACCCTTTCAAGAAAATAAAAACTCGTCCCAGTCTTATTCAGAATGACTATAGCATTTCCCACCCTTAGTGAGGTACACCGCTCGAAATCCCCCCTAACCCCCGTTCAACAAAAAGCGCAACATCCTCTGGCTTCCCCCTTCCCAAGGGGGACGGGAGGGGGATCGTTGATGTACCTCACGCCTACTGAAAACCGCTATATAATAGGCAAGTAGGGAAATATTATTTCATTATTCATTAATTTCCAACCCGCCCTAATGCACAAAATTAGTTGAAACACTCCAGTAGTAATATTTAGCAGCAATTAGAATTATAGGCAACTCGTAGAATCATCTATTTTTCAACAATTAATAATTACTTCTTCTGATAAAAAATAGCATTGGTTTATTAATTATTAATTATTAAGAGAGACTTTATATAGCAATCCTAAATAGGTCGTGACAAATTAAAAAGTAGAGAAAAAACTTTAAATTCTTGCCTGTTGCCTGTTGCCTGTTGCCTGTTCCCTAAAAAACAGTACGATTTTTGCCACGAATATATTAGAGGATTGCTATAGTTTAATTTTATTTTTAGATAGGGCTTGCTGATTAAATATCAAAGTATTAATGGGTAAAGGTTTGAGCAATTTAAGGTCTGGAAAAAGTACCAGCTTTTTGGTTGATCTTGCCGAAAAAGTGAGCATTTTGGGTAGATTATAGCAGAAAAACCACTCTTACTATTCTTCCTTCTGCCTCCTCTATAATTCGCATTCCTCCTGACTCCTGACTCCTGACTCCTGACTCCTGACTCCTACCCTCACCCATCAGGCTTTTTCAGCAAACCCTAGATAATTTTAGGTAAGTTTAGTAGAAAGGTATATATTATTATGCAACCACCAATTCCTATTGGAACTATTTTACAAAATCGCTATCGCCTAATTAGTATTCTAGGTCAAGGCGGATTTTGCCGTACCTATTTAGTCGAAGATACAGGTCGTTTTAACGAGCGGTGTGCCCTCAAAGAATTTATTCCTCTACAGACAAATACGAGTTACACGGTAGCGAAGTCTCAAGAACTTTTTTCTCGTGAAGCAAATGTTCTCTATCAAATTCAGCATCCGCAAATTCCTCAATTTAGAGCTACTTTTGCAGAAAATCAACGTCTATTTTTATTACAAGATTACGTTGAGGGTAAGACCTATCGTACAATATTACAAGAGCGTATGATGACAGGTCTTTTGTTTTCAGAAGCTGAAGTTATCACATTTTTACGACAGATGTTACCCGTGTTAGGTCATATTCATAATTTCGGGATAATTCATCGAGACATATCTCCAGACAATATTATTAGGCGGGAAAGAGACCTACTTCCAGTATTGATAGACTTTGGTGTAGTTAAAGAACTAGCAACCAAAGTACAATCTCCTGACTTAGGAGTACCAATGACTAATGTAGGAAAATTTGGTTACGCTCCTTGGGAACAAATTCAAATAGGAAAAGCAACAGCAAATAGCGATCTATACGCTTTAGCAGTTACAGCAATTGTAATATTTACCGGAAAAGAGCCTCAAGAATTAATCGATCAAACTACATTAACTTGGAATTGGCAGCGATCTGTAGCAGTTAGTCCAGGGTTCGCTGAAGTTATCAATAAAATGTTAAGTCGTCAACCTGGCGATCGCTACCAGTCTGTTACGGAAGTAGAACAGGCGTTAACAACATTAGCCAACATTAAATATCAGCAAGTACCTACCATCAAGCAGCAAAGTAACAAATCTTCCCCTTCTGAAGCAGCAACAGTAGGTGTAACTCCAGAATCTAACTCCAATCAAAATCCAGATGATAATGGTAATTTTTTTGATAATCATAGATGGGTGGCAACTGCATTAGTAGCTCTATTAGTTGCATTATCTGGTTTAGCATCCTGGAGTGCAGTTAATTTCGTCCTCAAGCGTAGACAACAGAAAGCAGAACTTCAGCAACCAACTCAAATTAATCCTATTCCAGTACCAACTCTACCAACTATTACTCCAACATCAACACCATCATCTATCTCGTCTCCAACACCAACAACTACATCTACACCATCACCTGTCATTCCTACACCACCCTCAATACCGGAAATAACTTTCACACCATTACCTGAACGCTCACCTCTTCCTGAAGAAGCAGGTACAACTCCACCTCCAGTAATTACCTCCGAAGAACGTTTAAATATTTCCCCAGGAGAACCGATATCTATCGAAGGAAACTTACAAGAGAATGAGACAATTAACTATATAATTTCTGGCAGTCAAGGACAAAATCTGAATTTATTGGTGACAGGGGAAGGAGTATTAATGAGTTTACTGGGAGAAGATGGGGAACCAGTAGATCGAATTTCTGAGAAAGTATCTATTTGGAAAGGAGTTTTACCAACTGATGGCAATTATGAAATAAGTCTCACTCCCTTACCTGGTTTACCTGGTACTGACTACAAGCTAGATATTAATTTAATTAATCCCGCACCCGCACCTCTACCAGAAACAGAAGTAAATGAGTCACCCACACCTACACCAGAAACCGAAACTACAGACTCACCCCCTGTTTCACCTCTAACAGAACCAGAAGTAACTGAGTCCCCCTCACCTACACCAGAAGCAAGTGAGTCACCTCAACCTATACCATTAAATAAACCGTTTAAGAAACAAATAAAAAAACCTTCACCAATATCAACCCCTGTAGAAACAGAAACTCCTTTTGACAAGTTAAATAAACCTCCTAAGAAAGAAAGTTTAACTCTTCCAGAAAAAATAGAAAAATCTCCTAAACCTCAAGTTTTAAGTGAGTAGTTTTCAGAACAAAACTTACAGTAATTTTTATTATTTTTGAATATATATAGCAATCAAAAAATAAGATGCCAGAAACAGTTTTTTCTTTCTTCAGCTATTCTCTAAAAATATATAATATCTGACAATTTAAGATAAGATTGCTATATACATCAACTTCTGTGTTACAGTGCTTTTCAGGTCAATGAACCACACTAAAAAAATGATAACCCTGTAGGGACGTTGCATGCAACGTCCCTACATTGCGGTTAATTAATGTTACTTGATATTAAAACTCACCTTCGGCACGTCAATTTGTAACATTAAAAGTAGTAGAAAAATTAGTAGCTTGTTCATTAATTGATAATTGATAATGGATAATTGATAATTACAAGATGGTTTTAACCGTTACGGAATTGAAGATCGGGAAATTCAA
>JBFRWR010000862.1:0-5313 GCA_051439685.1 Trichodesmium sp. | reverse complement strand
TAAATAATTAAAGATGCAAGTTTTTTAATACCCTGTTAGTAAGGAGGATTTGGTATCAGATAGAATCTGGTTGAAAAGTCGTCATTGCGACGATAGGAAGCAATCTCCTCAAACCCTGAGATTGCTTTCCTTACGGAATGCTGCGCATTTCTGTTCCAGAATGCTCCGCAAACATGTCACGTTTGCTTTAGCATTCCGTAGGAAAGTGAAACCTTCCACTCCGTTCCAGTCGCAATGACGCGAGCTATAGTAATTATCTGGATTCTATATTAGTAAGGAGGACTTGGTATCACTCCTAAATTAACTATACTAATGCTAATAGAAAAAAAATTAGAAACAAATTGCATCTTGATTATCAGGGCAAACTTGTTTAGCAACAGGGTTATTGTGAATGTAAATCTCAGTTAAATTCGGTAAAGATAACAAGGTATTACCATTAGAAACTTTGTTAGAATTAAGATTAATTGAAGTTAGTTTTTTTAAAGAAGCAACTGGTTTAATATCAGATATTTGATTATTACTGAGATTAAGTTCTGTCAAATTAGTTAATGAACTGAGAGGACTAATATCAGATATTTTGTTGCGACTTAAATTAAGTTCTGTCAAATTAGTTAATGAACTGAGAGGACTAATATCAGAAATTTGATTATTAGCAAGGGATAGTTGTTTTAACTTAGTTAATGAGTTTAAAGAACTAATACTAGAAATTTGATTGTTTGAAATAATTAGTTCTTGTAATTGTGTAAGGGATTTAAGAGAACTAATATCTGATATTTTATTCATCGCCAGATATAGTCTTTCTAATTTTTTTAATGACTCTAAAGGAGAAAGATCGGATATTTGATTATTGTGTAATACTAATCGAGTTAAATTAGGTAGAGAAGTTATTGGTCTAACATCAGAAATTTGTCTGCTAGTTAGGTTTAATCTTGTAGTTAAAGATGCTATTTGCGCAGCTTGATTACAATCTTGAGTACCAAATTTGACTAAAATTGCTTCCACAGTAGCTTTAGCTTTTGGTGAAATCTGATCTTTTTGATTACACCAATCAAAGAAATTATCAAAATTAGTGTCTTGAGCTAAAGCATTATATTTGGGAATACCAGATATTCCAATAGTTAGAGTTATTCCTAGAAGATAATTTAAAACACAATTCATCATACGGGGATAATTAATAGCCATTTTTTGATTTTTCCAACTTGAGCAAAGACCAAGAAATTATACACTAACTAGGGGATATTATTCAGTTATCAGTTATCTATTATCTAGTTATCCATTATTAATTATCAATTATCTGGCATTGGTAATTAATTGGTGGGATGATTTTCTACTAGGGGTGATACTCACCAGTTACTCTGGTTAAATATTTAGAGGTATTAAAAACAGATTACTTTTAAAGTTTCATCTCTTGATTTACCAACGCCAATTATCAATTATTAATTATCCATTATCCATTATCCATTATCAATTATCCATTATCAATTATCCATTATTAATTGAGCGCATCAAAACAAAACCCGTAACTACAGCAACAAAAAACCATGTCACCATCAAACCCACCACTTCAGCAATAAATAAATTAATCATCCCATAAATTAACCCACCAACCAACCAACCTAAAGGCAAACCAAAACTCCAAGCAATAATATTTGCAACTATCCACCACTCTTCCCGATAGATTTGCTTCCTCAGTATAAACCATTGACCTAATCCCAAAATTGCCCCGACAATAGCACCATTAATAAATCCATGGAACAATCTCAAAGAAATTTGTTCTGTTCGTGGAGCAATCCAACCTAACGCTCCCAAACTACTTCCCCCTATTAATAACCAGGTTCCAATACTAACCACAACCCACCATTTGCTGCGAAAAATACGATTTTTTAGTATTAACCATTGCCCCAAACCAATCACTCCTCCACCTATTGCTCCTGAGAAAGCACCAATATAAGGTCTTACACCTACTTCAACAAATATTAAACTGACTAAAAATCCCACAAAGGTAACAAATACCCATTGCAAAAAAAAACTCAATCCAATCTTTTTGGATTTAGCATGAGAGCGATGATAATACAACTTGGTAACGGACATCAAACAAATTTTCCAGGAACTTTACAGTGAGCTTATAGATTCTACACTATTGCAGAATGGCAGAAATAAATGACCAGTTACAAAATCCTAAAAGTCTTACTAATCAATACTTCTGACTTCTGACTTCTAACTTCCGCGTAGCGGCACTAGGGGGAGGAGATTTGGGCAAAGGTTGAGCAAATTTTGGGCGAGAGACAGGAGTAGGAAACATTTTCTGGAAAGCAAAACGTCGCTCTTGGGGTGAGTCTGGAGTAAAATAACTCCATAAAGTTTCCCAATAAAAAAAGGATATTCCGGCAAAGTTCCGATCGCGTACTTCTTTTACCTGCTGTTGAATTTTTTCAATATTCATGGGTGTTTTCCGAGTACCCGATAAAATTCCAATACTGAAAGGAATTTGATTTTTAGTAATTTTCACAGCGGGTTGTTCCAACTCTTCTAAAAATGAAGGTAAATCATCTCGATACACCTGCAAAATAAATTCATCTACTAAACCTCGCTCTATCCAAGTTTTCCAGTCTTGTAAATATAATTTGTAGGCAAAATCATAAGGATTAGAAGACAAGGATACAATACAGTTGGGTTTAACTGCTTTAATGGATTTGTAAAGTCTTTCGATAAAGGCGGTTATTTGATTTGCTCTCCACTGCATCCATTCTGGGTCTGTAAAATTTTCTGGAGGATTTTTACCTTGATGTTGTTCTCGATAAAGACGCACTGTCACTGGATCGTAGCCAAATTGTACTGGCATTCCAAAGCGATCGTCTATTTGAATACCATCGACATCGTATTTTTTAACAACTTCTAATATCAGGTCAAGAATAAAGTTTTGCACCTGGGGATGAATAGGGTTAAGCCATACGTTGTAGATAGAAAGTGACTGTTTTAATTGGTCTAATAAAGACTGTTCGTCTGATTCTGGTAACAAATCTTTTAGCTCTAATTCAAAGAACTCTTCAGAAAAATTTCTATTTTTGTCAAGACTGGTTGTCGCCCAGTGGGGATGACGTTTGACTAATAGAGAGTTTATTGGAGCCATGAAACCATATTCAAACCAAGGGATAACTCGTAAACCTTGGCGATGGGATTGTTTAAATATTTCTTTGAGTACATCTTGGCCAAGGCGAAATGTAGCTAAGGTTGGATCTTGAGGTTGACCTGTGACTTTTTGAGCGACTTTACTGGGATAAAATGTATTACCTCGGTTCCAGGTTACGGGATAAACGGTGTTGAAGTTGAGTTGAGAGAGTTGACGGATAGCACGGTTAATTGCCCAGGGAGCAAATAAAACTGTACTATCAACGTTAGTGATCCAAACTCCCCGTACTTCTTTTTTTTCTGGTGGAGTTGTTGTTGTTCCTGAAGTTGATAGGGTTGATTTTGCCAGGGAAAGAGTGAGGAGGGCGATCGCTATTCCCGCTAAGAGCCATATTTTTAATTTTTTTAGTTTATCATAAATTTTATTGGTCATTATTTAGAGAGGGAGTAGGGAGTAGGGAGTAGGGAGTAGGAAGTAGGGGAGTAGGGAGTAGGGAGTAGGGGAGAATAATTAATGTTTTCACCTGCGATAATTGATTTGATTTTTTATTTTCAGGACTTACGCACAACCGCTGTATCTAGGGCGATTGGCCAATCGCCCCTACAAATGGTGTATATTTTCATATTTTTCGTAAGTCGTGATTTTCTGGTTGTGATAAGACTGGGAGGACAAGGATAACTTGGAGACAAAGAAGAAAAAAATTGTCGAAATCATTAGTTTGAGTATTCCTTGTTTCTACTACTTTATCTATTTTTGATAGATTTTCAAACTTTTGGCTAAAACCACAACCATTTTAGGGACGTTCCACAGAACGCCCCTACTCTATTGTAAGCACTACGCAAATTGGTAAGAAAATTTATAAATGCTCTAAACTGACTCAGGAATTATTTCTGACTTCTGACTTCTAACTTCTAACTTCCGCATTTAGCGATCGCCTTTGCCAAAGCATCCAGAGCTTCAGTCACCTCAGTCTCAGTAACGATCAGGGGAGGGACAAATCGTAAAACTTTTGGTCCCGCAGGCACAATTAACAGACCCTCATCCATAGCAGCTTTAACTATATCAATAGAATTCAACTCTATATCTGCATTTAATTCCAGACCATTAATCAAACCCCAACCACGGACTTCTGTAAACAAATTAGGATACTGAGCTGCAATAGCATTTAATCCTACCCGCAACTGTTCACCTCTCTGCTGTACATTTGCCAACAAGTTTTCCTGTTCTAAAGTCTGACATACAGCTAATGCTACTGCACAAACAAAAGGGTTCCCTCCAAATGTACTTGCATGACTACCAGGTTGAAATACATCACAATGAGATTTGCATAACATTGCACCGATAGGGATACCTCCTCCTAAACCCTTCGCAGAAGTAAAAATATCTGGTTCGATGCTCAAATTTTCATATCCCCAAAGTTTGCCACTGCGCCCCATTCCTACTTGTACTTCATCTAATATTAAAAGAATACCTTTCTCATTACAAATTTCTCTAATTCTTTGGAAATAAGCCACATCACCAGGACGTACACCACCTTCTCCCTGGAGTGCTTCTAACATAATAGCTGCAACTTGTCGTTTGTCTTTGTCTAATTCAGCGATCGCCTTTTCAATAGCAGCAATATCATTGTAGGGTACATAATAAAATCCTGGCATCAGGGGACTAAAACCTTTGTGATATTTTGGTTGTCCAGTAGCGGTAATAGTTGCCAGAGTCCGCCCGTGGAAGCTAGCATGGGCAGTCAAAATTATCGGATTTTCAATATTTAACTTTTCGTGAGCATATTTTCTAGCTAATTTGATTGCTCCTTCGTTAGCTTCAGCTCCAGAATTACAGAAAAATGCTTTATCTGCGCAGGAATGTTGGGTTAACCACTGTGCCAATTCTCCCTGAACTGGGATATAGTATAGATTAGACACATGGTGTAGCTTTTGCATTTGTTCTAATACTGTTGCCATCATTACGGGGTGAGCATGACCCAGAGTGCAAGTAGCTATTCCAGCAACAAAATCCAAATATACTTTTCCATCAGTATCCCAGACGCGACAACCTGCACCGCGTTCGAGAGCAATGGGGAAACGACCATAAGTGTTCATTACATAGGCATTAAAGTTTTCCGCACTAAATGTTGTATATGCGTCTGTTGTTCCTAAAGACTGTTTGAATATTGTTTCTGGAGTCAT
>JBFRWR010000861.1:0-7972 GCA_051439685.1 Trichodesmium sp. | reverse complement strand
ACTATTCTAGCATCAGCACCTCCTAATCCAGTTTTCAGACTTTCCGGCGACCAGACATAAGGAGTCTCACCAGTGTAGTAAACAATAGATTTTTCTGACCATACTTTAGGTGTTATTCTTTTTTTTAATCCAATTAACTTAGAATTAAAATTATTGAGTAGTTTCTTAATCGCCACAGTTGATTACTCCCAGTAAATTTTTCTACTTTTCTAACTCTGTCAACAGTAAAGATTCACCCTATTCAGGACTATATTGGATAGCTTCCCAAAGATGGCCAGAAAATACCTGTCACATCCGATGGAGAAATTACTTCTTTCATCGATCATAGTCTCTTGAGGTATTTACTCAAAATTCTCATCGAATGAAATTCAACTATCTACTCCCTGTTCCTCAAAATATATTTCTCAGAATAATTCCTATTCTATTAATTGTAATTGTCATTTTTTTAAATTACTTCAAATTAATTCTTGACAGATAAACTCTACTATGCTCTAGTCTCTACTTTCAATCTTTTTAACTTACAATCTGCATTAAACTTATCCAAAAGTTTTGTGGTATTATTCTAACATGGAAGTGGGTGTACTCAAAGGATGATTTTTTGATAGTAGAAGATTCTCTTTCTCAATTATCTGAAAAATTCAGTCCTAACTATAGTCTAACGGAACTACATTATTAGCAAAAAAAAATATCAAATATCCTCAAAAATTATTACTTTATTTTATTGTCTGTACCTAAATATATTATGCTAACATCTCTCAAAAAGTGGCTCAAATCTAAAATTCCCTTCACCAAGGATTTAACTAAAAAACTAAATAAGAAAAAATGGCCGGAAAAGTCAATTGTATATTTTCTAGGAAAGCGGTTTTTGGTACTAGAATCTGATATTAAAACTAAGGGTGCAAGTGGTTCAGATACTGCCGTATTCTTTTTGACTAGAGAATGGATTAAGCAAGGATATGATGTGACAATTTTCACTAATTGTGAAGATAAAGAGGGTATTTATGAAGGGGTTAAATATGTTAATTATGACAAAATTAACTGGTATGATACTTTTGATACTTTGATTATGTGGCGACATCCTAAGATGTTACCTTCTTATGTTAAGGCGAAAAGAATCTGGTTTGATTGGCACGATATAATTACATTCGATCCTATATATTTAGACCGCTATGATAAAATTTTTGTCAAAAGTTATTACCAGCGTAGTTTATTACCAGACATACCTGATGATAAGTTTGTAGTTATTAATAATGGTGCTGATTCTACTGTTTTTGAACTGAGTAAAAATGAAAAACAACTACATAAATTAGTATACGCTTCCAGGTATTATCGGGGTTTAGAATTCATGTTAATGTGGGGATGGGAAATTATTAAAAGAGAAATTCCTGAAGCAGAACTTCATATTTATTATGGGTGGACGAAACGTGATTTTAGTAAAAAGTTAGTACCTTGGAAACAAAAAATGACAGAATTAATGCAGCAGCCAGGAGTAATAGAACATGGTAGTATGGGTCATAATCAATTAATGTATGAAAAGTCTACTTCAGCTATCCATTATTATGGCTGTGCTTATGAAGAAATAGATTGTATTTCATTGCGGGAGTCGGCAATGGTAGGATGCGTTCCTGTCACTACTAATTATGCAGCAATTAAGGAAAAGGATTATTGCATAAAAGTAGATGGTGACCCACAAGTTAAGGAAACTCAAGAAGCTTTAGCTTATAAAGTTGTCGAGCTTTTGAAAAATCCTCAAGAGTTAGTAGATATTAGGGAAAAAATTCAAGAATATGTCAGATATGAAACTTGGGAAAATGTCGCACCATTATGGTTGAAAAATATTGATTGAAACTAATAACGATTAAAATTTATTTATAGTCTAGAGAAACAAGTAGGTAAATATCTAACTTCTTCCCGAAAAATTGTTGGTATGCGCCTCCCCTTTTAACTATGCTTTACCCACATCTTTCTTAACATAAAACTTAGACATTATAGACAAGTTATGGGTAAGTATTACTTCGGCATTTTCGGGAGAAAAATCTATGAAAAAAAACATTTTGGGGCGAGCACTTAAGTAGTTTGACTGAGCTTCTATGATGTTTTCTCCTTTCTCCCCTGCTCCCTTCTCCCCCTCTCCCCACAAGCTTTTCAGGAGTTATGGGTAATGGATAGCCTTTTAAGGGGATAAATAAAGGAGAATATTCCCGATATCAAGCCTCCTTATTGCAGAGGTACTGATAACTGATAACTGATAACTGAAATGACCTGGTTCATAATCACTTATAACAAACATATAAAGTTAGCTTCCCATTAGCTTCTGTAATTAGGGTTTGCTGATTAAATATAAAAGCCTTTATAGATAGATGTTTCAGCATTTTTAGGTCTTGAAAAAGTACAAGGTTTTCGTTCTAGTGAGCTTAAAAGTTAGGATTTTGGGTTGACTATTGGCTGAACAATCAAGGGATAATTCTTCCTCTTACCACTTCCTCTTACCAGCTCTAAATTTCCTATTCATTCTGACTCCTGACTCCTGACTCCTGACTCCTACCCTCACCCATAAGACTTTTTCAGCAAGCCCTAATTAAAGAGTTATAACTAAAAACTTTTTGGGAAGAGGTTCTCGCTCTTGGTCAGGATTTCGTCGTTCGGCAATATTGTTGAGGGTTATACAGTCTTTTCGGACTCAAGGTCGCTCTGCTCTTGATTTATTCAGGCGATCGCTCTGTCTGAGATTAAAGTCTCGTTCTCACGAATTATCTCTAATTACTCAGATAGAGGAATTAGGATAATTTTGTTAACCCCTACACCTGAATACTTACAAACTAACTTCACCGGAAAATTTAGAATTAGCTATAATTTATCAGAGGTGATGAAGATAAATAAATCAAATGGTATATACCTATCTTACAGCGGTTTTCATTTTAGTAGACCACAGTAGGGGCGATTTCCTGCGGAATGCTGCGCTTTCCATGAATCGCCCCTACAAGGTTTTGCTTATGGCGATGTGGTTTATCCATCTGAAAAGCGCTGTAATAGTTAGATACTAGGAAGTAAGAAGATAAAATACTAATCATATTGTCGATACTTCTTAGATACACAGCAGATTTTACTTAAGTGAAGTACATCCGTGGTGGCCACGATGCCCAATATCTAAAATTTTTAGTATTCAAAGTTGTACTTTATATACTTAGAATATGCTTTAAAACCATCAAAAAATGAATTAAGGAAACTTGATTTATTAATGACAATTGGGGTGCAGTCAAACAAATTAACTAGCAACTGCTAGAAAAAGAAAAAAATTAAATGCTCATGTCCTTAAAGACTGGGTACTGGCCTCAATGTTTGAAGAGATTAGTTATTTTTTATTAATTGATGAAACAAGAAGGCTGAAAAAATGTCTAAAGAAATCTTGATTACGAGAGGACAGGTTGTAATAGTCGATGAACAGGACTATGATGAATTATCAAAATATAAGTGGTATTTGATAGATGGGTTTGCTGCCAGGACTATCAAAAAAGATGGAAAGAGAACCACTATCTATATGCACAGAGTTATTATGGATGCTCCCATAGGTGTATCTGTGTATCATATTAACCACAACAAATTAGATAATCAGCGAGAGAATTTACGCTTAGTCAAAGGTAGTGCGCGAATGCACAGAAGACCTAGTGTTAAACATTCATCAAAATACCGAGGAGTATATTGGTGTAAAGATAAACGAAAATGGATTGCAGAAATTAAAGTCTACAAAAAACAAATTCGTTTAGGTCGTTTTGAGATTGAAAAAGATGCTGCTATTGCCTATGATGAAGCAGCAAGAAAGTATTATGGTTCTCTAGCTAGAACAAATTTTGCTACTCATATAGAAGTAATAGAAGAGCCTCCGGTGGAAATTAACAGAGAATATTAAGATGATGCAATATCGGCGCTTTGGGCGAACAGAATTGTCAATGCCAGTATTTTCCTGTGGTGGAATGAGATACCAATATAAATGGCAAGATGTTCCTCAAAATCAAATCCCACTAGATAATCAACAAAACTTAGAAAATACAATTCTACGCTCCCTGGAATGTGGCATTAACCATATAGAAACTGCTCGTGGTTATGGCACTTCTGAAATGCAACTGGGTAAAATTTTATCTAAACTACCA
Organism: Trichodesmium sp.; assembly: GCA_051439685.1. Lineage (GTDB taxonomy): Bacteria > Cyanobacteriota > Cyanobacteriia > Cyanobacteriales > Microcoleaceae > Trichodesmium. The sequence continues at coordinate 3,824 of JBFRWR010000861.1, read as the reverse complement.
CGGGAAAAATTAATTGTCCAAACAAAAGTTTGCCCAAGCGCCGACCCTCAAGAGTTCCATAATCAATTTCAGCAGTCTCTAGAATTTTTACAACTAGAATATGTTGATTTGTTAGGTATACATGGGATTAATACTCTAGAACTTTTAGACTACTCTGTTAGACCAGGAGGTTGTCTAGATGTTGTGAGAAAATTACAAGCTCAGGGAAAAGTTAGGTTTGTTGGTTTCTCTACCCACGGCCCTACTGATGTCATAGTTGAGACTATCGAGACTAATCAATTTGACTATGTTAACCTACACTGGTACTACATTAATCAACTTAATTGGACTGCTATAGAAACTGCTAACCGTTTTGATCTGGGAGTATTTATTATTAGTCCTTCTGATAAAGGTGGTAAATTGTATCAACCACCACAGAAATTAGTGGATTTATGCTATCCACTTAGCCCTATGGTTTTTAACGATCTATTTTGTTTGAGCCATCCTCAAGTCCATACATTAAGTTTGGGCGCATCAAAACCCACAGATTTTGATGAACATCTTCAGGTAATAGAATTACTGGATATAGCAGATGAAATATTACCACCTATATTACTGAGACTAGAGCAAGAAGCGATCACTCAATTAGGAGAAGATTGGTGGAAAAATTGGCGTATTGGTTTGCCTACTCCAGAAAATACTCCAGGTAATATTAATATTCCTGTAATTTTATGGTTAAGAAATTTAGCGATCGCCTACGATATGATGGAATATGGTAAAATGCGTTATAATTTATTGGGTAATGGTGGTCACTGGTTTCCTGGTGCTAATGCTGACCAAGTAGATAAGTATAAGTATGATTTGAGTAAATGTCTTGCTCATAGTCCCTATGCTAATCAAATTATTGATTTTCTTCAAGATACTCATCAACTATTAGGAGAAATGCCAGTTCAACGTTTATCTAAAAGTTAATCTTTATTATTGCCTTTATTCATTAGACCTCTGGTGGAAAAGAGGGAGTAGGGAGTAGGGAGTAGGGAGTAGGGAGTAGGGAAGCCACCCCTGACCCCCTCACAAGGGTAGGTTTTTAATATTTCAGTCAAGATAAGACAAGGAAGGAAAGAAGGAAAGTAGACAAGGAAGATTTGTTAGGAAAAACTGGGGTTTTCAGCATCTGAGATTTTTAATAACCGAACCTAATTTTGTACGGTTTTTCTCCCTTGTCACCTTGTCTTCCTTGTCCTCCTTTTCTTGTCCCAACCCGAATGTAAAATACCTACCCTTGTGATCCCCTGACCCCTCCCAGGAGGGTAAAGAATTGATGATTTATACTTGATAATTGATTTAATTTTTTATTACCGGAGATGTATATTTGATGATTTATTAAGTTTGCCATTTTAGGTAATAGCTTAATAGCTTAACTGAGTGATGGAAATTAAAATATCTCACTTGTAAAAAATTATATAAATTGCTATTTCTGTCTAGATTAAATCTGACAAAGGGTAGGAAATATATTGTTTTATATTATGAGATAGGCAATATTTTGGATTAGTCAAAACAATTTGATATTTTCTCTACATAAAAAATCATTTATAGTAGAATAAAGAGAAAATTATTCATATATTAGATAAACTATGGAAATAAAAAACAAAATTACCTACTATTAGCTATTAGCAGAAAAATAATCTGTCAGACTAAGAATCCCAGTATTAAGTGACAAATGGACTGGTTGGATTATCATTAAAAATAAATATTATGAATTGATAATCATTAACTCCTGACTTTTGTAGTATTGTTTTTGCTTTTACCTTATTTGTTATTCACATTTTATTTATAGCTGTAAAAAAACTATGTCGTATGAACATATTTTCAATAGTAAAGTAAAATGCTCTGAGGAACTAACCCCCAACGAAGCCATATTTGCTATTGGGTTAATGGTGATGGCTGTTGATGGTGATATTGACATGAATGAAGTAGAAATTATTGAGGGTTTTTTACTCAGAAAAGGATTTAGCGCTGAGGAAGTAAATGCAGCGAGAGAAAAGGTTTTAAGAATTATTAATCAAGAAACAAATGAGGCATTATTTTGTGCAGCTAAACAAGCACTTCAAGATCAAAAAGAAATAGAAACTGCTCTTGATTTGGCTGTTAAAGTAGCAATCGCAGACTATAAAGTAACAGAGGAAGAAGATAGTTTTGTCATAGGATTAGCAAAGAGTCTGAAAATCAGTCAAGAAAGGGTTGATAAAGTATTTGCAGATGCCACAAAATATTATCGTAATTCAGGAAGGTTGATTGAAAAAATTGAGGAGATTTTGTCAAAATTACCTATGGGTTCTCAGTATGCAGGTTATATGAATACTACGGCTGGTTTAAGGTCATTAAATATTAAATTCCGGACTCCAGAAAATGAGTTAGTAATACTTAATATTGATGAAACTGGAGATGAAAATCAAATAGAAATGGAATTAGAATCAGCTCCACCATGGATTTTATAAATTTTAGGAAAAAGCTAAAGCTAGGAATTTAAGAGATTTTATTGTTTTTGGTTAGTGAGTTTATATTCTTTTATTTTAATTTAGGTACAGCATTTTTAAATGAGATATAAATCTAGATTAAGTTTTTTGAGCGTAAAATATCTTGTCTTTAGTTCCCACTAATCTTTGTGCAAATCTAGTATTAAATACTGTTTTTACTTCTTGACTATTCCCAGTTAAGTTTTCCCTATTCCTTTGTTAATAGAACTAGGTTTCCGTATTTCAAATGTAAATATATATACTATTATACTATAGTAATCCTATTTTATTGGTGTCAAAAATCTTACTGCTTTTGAGGGGACAATTAATAACTGTTAACAGTTATTAATTGGTTTGAGTTATTTGGTTGAATAAAAAATCATGCACATGGGCGAACGACCCCCTACAATTTTTATCATATCAGAATTTTTGTGGGATTGCAAGGGAAAACTCTTCACTGCGCGGATTTTTTTTTCAGGTAGCTCTCAGACAATGAAATTGATGGGAAGATATAGATGTGAGGCGATCGCGACAAACACAAGATATCTGTTAATCAAGCCTTTCTATAATCAAAATATTTCTGCTGTTACTCCTAGAGAAATTTCCTCAGTATTTGATTATCTCTGAGGAATAACACCTGTTGAATAAAAAATCATGCACATGGGCGAACGACCCCCTACAATTTTTATCATATCAGAATTTTTGTGGGATTGCAAGGGAAAACTCTTCACCGCGCGGATTTTTTTCAGGTAGCTCTTCTAAAAATGAAAAATTTTTCATTGTTAGCTAAGAGTTAATAAATGGGAATAGTTAATATAAGAGTTAATAAGTTAATTAGCATTAGCAGTTGTTAAATTGATTTGGTTGAAAAAAAGAACTAGGAGAACATGAAAAATTTTCCAGATTTTACCAACTACGGCTATCAAATTAGCAAAGAATTAGGGCGTAATTTACAAGTTGGGCGAATTACATATTTAGCTACATCTCTCACTTCAAATCAACAGGTTGTAATTAAGGAATTTAGATTTGCTTTTGCTGATGAAAGTTGGTCTGCTTTTAAAGCTTATCAACGAGAAATTTCGGTTCTTCAACAATTAAAACATTCTCAAATTCCTGATTATTTAAACTCTTTTGAAACTGAGTCTGGATTTTGTTTAGTAACAGAATATATTCAGGCTCCATCTTTAGCAGAAAGACATATCTTTACTCCTCAAGAGGTGAAACAAATTGCTATTTCTGTTTTGGAAGTTTTGAGATATTTGCAAAATTTTCAACCCCCAATAATTCATCGGGATATTAAACCAGAGAATATTTTAGTAGATGAGAATT
>JBFRWR010000860.1:0-3408 GCA_051439685.1 Trichodesmium sp. | reverse complement strand
GCGCAACAAATGGCTGCTCAAACTAAAGTCATTCGTTATAGTTTGTCAGAAGCATTAAAAATTGAAAATGAAACGGGAGAGTTAACTGCACTTAAGCAAGTTTTCCAAGAATTGTTATTGCCAGATTTGGATAATAATAGTTTTGCAGATATGTATGCTCAAACGATTACTTATGGATTATTTACTGCTAGAGTCGGTCATGCTCAAAATCCTGGTAATCATAATTTTAATCGTCAAACTGCGAGTATTTATATTAGCGATAAAATTCCTTTTTTACAGGGTTTGTTTAGTACGGTTATTGCCACAGATATTGTCAGTAAAATTAATTGGGCGATTGAAATTTTGATAGAAGTTTTGGCTAAAGTTGATATTGGAAATATTCTGGAAAACTTTGGTCAGGAAACTAGAAAGGAAGACCCGGTTGTTCATTTTTATGAAACTTTTTTAGCTGCTTATGAAACATCTTTGAGAAAAAGTCGTGGAGTTTATTATACTCCTGAACCTGTGGTGTCTTTTATTGTCAAAGCAGTTAATCATATTTTGGATAAATATTTTGATTTAGAATATGGTTTTGGTAGTCGAAAAGTAACAATTTTAGACCCTGCTACGGGTACTGGTACTTTTTTATATCGAACGATTAAACAAATCTATTTTAACTTTGAAAAATATGGTGCAAATCGTTGGAATGAGCTATTAAGAGATTCACAAGTTTTAAAGCGGTTATATGGTTTTGAATTATTAATGACTCCTTATGCTATTGCTCATTTAAAGTTGGGGTTATTATTGGAAGCTTTGGGTTATCGTTTTGAGGAGAAGGAGAGATTAAATATTTTCTTGACTAATGCTTTGGATGAGGGGATAAAAAAGTCTAGTTTATTATTTGGTGAATATATTTCTGAAGAAGCTAATAAAGCAGCAAAGGTTAAGGGGGAAAAACCAATTTTTGTGGTGTTAGGAAATCCTCCTTATTCTGTTAGTTCGCAGAATATTAGTAAGCGGAAAAAACTGCTAAAGGAGGATACTAAATATTTGGCAGATGTTAAATATAATGGTTCGACTTGGGAGAGGGTTTATAAAATAGGTAAAGCTGGAAAAGAGATAACAGAATTAACTTATATTTGTGAACTTTTAGAAAGATATAAAGGTAGGGTGAGGTTGGAGGGAGAAAAGAATATTCAACCTCTAGAAGCTAATCAAGCAGCAAAGGTTAAGGAGGAAAAGCCAATTTTTGTGGTGTTAGGAAATCCTCCTTATTCTGCCAGTTCGCAAAATGTTAGTAAGCGGAAAAGACGACTGGAGGAAGATACTAAATATTTGGCAGATGTTAAATATAATGGTGCGACTTGGGAGAGGGTTTATAAAATAGGTAAAGCTGGAAAGGAGATAACAGAATTAACTTATATTGGTGAACTTTTAGAAAGATATAAAGGTAGGGTGAGGTTGGAGGGAGAAAAGAATATTCAACCTCTTGATGATGACTATATTAAGTTTATTCGTTTTGCCCACGATCAAATAGAAAAAACTGGGCATGGGGTGATTGGTTTGATTACCAATCATTCTTATATTAATGGTTTAATTCATCGGGGAATGAGAGAGGAGTTAATGAAATATTTTGATAGTCTCTATCTTATGGATTTACATGGTAATTCTTTGTTAAAAGAAACGACACCGGATGGAGAGATTGATGAAAATGTTTTTGATATTCAACAAGGTGTGGCGATTTTAATTGCGGTGAGACAAAAAAGCGAACCTGATGCTTTTTCCAAAGTTTATAAAAAGAGAGATGGTGTGAAATTGCCTGCTGATGTTTTTTATTTTGATTTATGGGGAAAAAGGGAAGATAAGTATAAGTTTTTAGAGGGTGTAAATTTTCAGGATATTGACTGGATAAAGTTAAAACCTTCTCAACCTAATTTCTTTTTTTCACCTAAAAATTTTGACTTGAGTGAAGAATATAATCAAGGGTGGAGTGTCATAGATATTTTCCCAGTTAATTCTACAGGAATTAACACTCACAGAGATAATTTTGTGATAGATTTTGAACGGGATAAACTTCTGAAGCGAATCCAGGATTTTCGAGATTTAACCATAACTGATGAGCAACTATCTAATAGATATAAACTGAAAAATACTTCTACCTGGAAAATTTCAGTTAAAAGAAAATTATTAGCTAGTAACCTAAATTGGCAAAGTTACTTAACTACTTCTTTATATCGTCCTTTTGATTCAAGATTCTATTATCATCATCAAGATTTAGTTGATAGACCTAGAAGTGAAGTAATGATAAATATGATTAAATCAGAAAATATAGGATTAATTATTAATAAACAGGTAAAAATTGATTACAATCATGTATTTGTTAGTAATGAAGTAGTAGATTATCATGCTTTAGAAACTGCAAATGCAAATTTATACTTATTACCTCTCTACATCTACCCAGATACGGAAAGCGGACAAACAAATTTATTTGTGGAAAAAACAGCCAACTTATCCCCAAAATTTTTAACTACCATTCAAGAAAAGTTAGGATATATCCCCACACCAGAAAATATCTTTTATTACGCTTATGCCATATTTCATTCCCCTGCTTATCGACAAAGATATGCCGAATTTTTAAAGATAGATTTTCCGCGTCTTCCCCTCACCAGCAATAATCAATTATTCCAACAATTAACAACTAAAGGGGAAGCATTAGTTAATCTACATTTACTCAAAAATTTACCACTTTTCCAACAGGAAGAAAAAATAACTATTGATTATCAAGGGGATGGTAAAAATCTAGTCAAAGAAATTAGATATGACCCGACAAACGAAAAAATATGGATTAATAAAGATTGTTATTTCACAGGAGTCAGTCAAAAAGTATGGGAATTTAAAATCGGTAGCTACCAAGTTTTAGATAAATGGCTGAAAGACAGAAAAAAAGCTAATCGGGAATTATCCGATGAAGAGATTAATCACTATCAAAAGATTATTGTTGCTCTGAAAGAAACTAGAAAACTAATGACACAAATAGATAAAATTATGCCGAGCTTTCCCCTCGGATAGTCAGACAGAAAAACCGAGTCATAAAAATTTCTTTCTCTATATCTACTTGTCATTTCATCTACCTAAAGATTAGGTAGGAAAATTTGCCAAAATTCTCTCAATTTTCCCAAAGTAACTATCTATCTATCTCACCACCGATGAGTCGGCAAAATTTATTGTTGCTGTGAGAGAAATAGATGAAATTATTATCAGATTTCCCCTCGGATAGTCAGACAGAAAAACCAAGTCGGAAAAATTCATTTATCTATATCTACTTGTCATTTCATCTACCTAAAGATTAGGTAGGAAAATTTGCCAAAATTCTCTCAATTTTCCCAAAGTAACTATCTATCTATCTCACCACCGATGAGTCGGCAAAAT
>JBFRWR010000859.1:0-6282 GCA_051439685.1 Trichodesmium sp. | reverse complement strand
AATCCGGTTATATAGTATATGTTGATAATTCTATAATTTTCAGTATTCAATCTCCCCTACTCCCCTACTCCCCTACTCCCCTACTCCCGACTATACAATAACTATTCAACCGGATTTGATATTAAACCTTAATTGTTGAATGAATAATTAATTATTGACGCTTCAACTCTTAATTATTAATTATTAACTATTAATTATTAATTATATCATGTCCGGATCAGAGCGTGATAGAACTCCGTTCCGCGCTCCGCGACCAAAAAACTTGCTCCTCTTTAATAGTTGAAAACTTCCTCTTTAATACTTAAAAACTTCCTCTTCTTCCCTCCTGACTCCTGTACGGACGTTGCATGCAACGTCCCTACGACTCCGCGTCTCCTATCTCCTGTCTCCTGTCTCCTGTCTCCTGACTCCTCCCTAATTATTTATAACTGTTCAACCGAACATGATATTACCTGTTCCCCGTTCCCTATTCCCTATTCCCTACTCCTGGAAAAAATCTATATCTTTATTCGGAGAATTCTAATTAATAATTGATAATTACCTCTGGTTGAAACTGTAAAGCAATTGAATATCAGGAAATAAGATTTCTTTTTTCCCCCTGGAAACGGTCGGCTTTTAATCTTATTAATTAATTTTATCGAATAATTAATATTTTTGTTGCTGGATTTTTATCTTAAAATAACGCATATCAGATGAAATAACGAGAATTATAGATAAATTCCCATTGTCAAGTTATGATTAGCAAACACCTAATTTTTATTGATTCAAATCAGAAATGCAGGAAAAATTGATTAAGAATCAATTCTATCCTCCAATATAAAGTTTGATATATTTTGAGAGTGAAACTATTTAACAATACTAATTCGTCCAGCTTTTAACTCTTCATAAACTTGTTTAATCTGAGCCTGTTCTGTGACAGTTAAAGAATGAAGTGAAAATAGGGCAGACCTTAAACACTGACGATCGCTCGCGGAAATTTGTCGGGCTGTAAAAATATTCTGAACAACAGGTTCTAGAGGAAATTTTCTGGTTTTAACTTTGATATTATTCATTGTTGTTGACTAAGGCAAAGAAAATAATTTTTGAATTACATGATTGATTAGAGTATGTCTATAGCTGAAACTCACAGAAAACTGAAATACATTTGTGAGCCTCTAGTAAAACAAAAGGTATGAAATTAATGGATTTAAGTATTAACTAAAAAGCTTACTCTAAAAATACAATAGTTTTATGAAGATTTGGTAAAGATTTAAGGATAAATACGGATATAGTCCGGATAAAAACTATTTCCGATAGATATATAACCCATTTGGGAAATATGATTGGGAGTGTGGGGAGATGGGGGCTTAGATTCTACTATTTTATTTCTCAATCTCCTGACTTCCCCTCCTGGGAGAGGTTAGGGGTGGGTTAATTCCTGATATAGAATCAGGTGACAAGGATATATGTTCATAACTACACTTCAATATTCAATCTCCCCTACTCCCCCTCTCCTCATAAATATTCAACCAGATTTGATATGACTCCTTTGGTAAAAATCCTCACATTTACGGAGATACCAAATGGCTTCTATATAATTTTTTTGATTTATAGATTAAGATTACTTAACAATAAGTTAAGTTTAAATAATGATGAGCCTATGTGGAGTAAAATACTTAACGAACAGCAATATCAGGTAATCAAAGGATGACTCAAGTCAAGATAGGTATTATTGGCGGCAGTGGTTTATATAAAATGGAGGCACTCAAAGATGTAGAAGAGATCAAGATAGATACACCTTTTGGCTCTCCATCTGATGCTTTTATTGTTGGTACTTTAGAAGGAACAAGAGTAGCATTTCTCTCCAGACATGATCGCAATCACACATTATTGCCATCTGAATTACCATTTCGTGCCAATATTTATGGTATGAAAAGCCTCGGTGTGGAATATTTAATCTCTGCTTCTGCAGTGGGTTCTCTCAAAGAAGAAGTAAAACCCCTGGACTTAGTAGTAGTAGACCAATTTATTGACAGGACAAAAGGTCGAGTATCCACCTTTTTTGGTGAAGGAATAGTAGCCCATATTACTTTTGAAAATCCAACTTGTCCTCAGTTAGCAAAAATGCTAGCGGATGCTGCGGAAAGTTTAAACTTGCCAGATATAAATGTACATCGCAGTGGTACTTATTTATGTATGGAAGGACCTGCTTTTTCAACTAAAGCAGAATCAAATTTATATCGTAGTTGGGGCGCAACAGTGATTGGGATGACCAACTTACCAGAAGCTAAATTAGCAAGGGAAGCGGAAATAGCTTATGCAACTTTAGCTCTGTCTACAGATTATGATTGTTGGCATGAAGAACATGATAGTGTGACGGTAGACATGGTAGTTAATAATCTCAAAAAGAATGCGAGCAATGCTCAAAAAGTTATTCAGGAAACCGTCCGCAGATTGAGTGAAAATCAGTTTGTTTCTGATTCTCATTCAGCTATCAAAAATGCAATTTTGACCCCTTTGGATAAAGTACCGGGAAAAACAAAAGAAAAATTAGGATTATTATTGCAAAAGTATATTTGATAGACATCTCCAGAAAACAGGAAACAGGAAACAGGGAATAGAGAGAAATAATTGACAATTTATAGATAATAATTGATTTTATTTTTCATTGTTGGAGATTTCTAATGTTCAATAAACAACTGTGTAAGGGTTTGGTTTCCAAATCTTTTCCTGACTCATTACTCATTTATTCATAAACTATACCTAATTTCTAGCAAAAGGCATTTAAAATGACTAACTCATCATCAGAATATATCACCAACTCATCATCAGAATATATGAACGCTGCATCAGTAAATAATATTTTGGCAGCAGCTAGAAAAAAATATATATACAACTATACACACATTCCTCCTGTAGCAATGGTGGATAAATTACCTCCTGATGAACAACCTTCAAAAGAATGGTATTTCTCATTAGCCATAACTATCCGTCATATTTTTGTGAATACCCTAATTGCCAACCGAGGTAACCATGGCGATCAAGGAACAAGAGACGATGTAATCAGATATATTCGTGATGTAATATCTAGGGAAGGAATATCAACAAAAATTGGAGTTATTACTACAATTGTGCAAGTTTTTTTCCGGTTGCTAATTACAGGAGTATCTAGAGATTTCCATGAAATTGACAACTTGTTATATACCCTATTCAAACAAGAGGAACTCTCATTATTTAGCAGTATCTTAGGACGAGCGGTAAAAATTTTAGAGGAAGGAAGTTTAAAAGGTCATGCAACTAACCTCAAAGATTATCAAAAGCTATTAGCTTCTCCAGAATTGTTTCCCGAAACAGGAGGAATACCAAGCATTGCTAATACCTTCCAAGAAGATGAGGTATTTGCTTATCTCCGAGTAGCAGGTTATAATCCAGTGATGATAGAGCGGGTATCAACCCTCGATCAACGTTTTCCTGTGACAAATACCCAATACCAGGAAGTTATGGGTAATGATGATTCCTTGGAAGCAGCAGGAGCAGAAGGGCGACTTTACCTGGCAGACTATAAAATTTTTTCAGGCACTATTAATGGTACTTTTCCTAAAGATCAAAAGTATATTTATGCTCCTTTAGCTTTATTTGCAGTGCCAAGAGGTTCAGACTCAAACCGAAAATTAAGACCTGTCGCTATTCAATGCGGTCAAACCCCTGGAGAAGATAATCCAATTTTTACTCCTAATTCTCCTAAGTATGCTTGGTTATTTGCCAAAACTGTTGTACAAATAGTAGATGCTAACTTCCACGAAGCTGTGAGTCACTTAGGTAGAACTCATTTATTTGTGGGTGCTTTTATTCCAGCTACCCATCGACAACTGCCTCCAGATCATTGTGTAAGTATGTTGTTACGTCCTCACTTTGAAGGTACTTTAGCAATTAATAATGCAGCTCAGGAAATGTTAATTGCTCCTGAAGGTGGAGTTGATGCGTTACTTTCATCTACTATTGATAACTCTCGTGTTTTGGCGGTTTTAGGGTTACAGAGTTATAGTTTTAATGACGCTATGTTACCGAAGCAACTAAAAAAACGTGGAGTTGACGATCCAAATTTGCTTCCGGTTTATCCTTATCGAGATGATGCTCTTTTGGTTTGGGATGCTATTCGTGAATGGGTTTCAGATTATTTGAGTATTTATTATGGTTCTGATGAAGATGTTCAAGCAGATGAACGACTCCAAGCTTGGGCTGAGGAATCTATGGCTTATGATGGTGGTCGTGTCGTTGATTTTGGTGAGGATGGAAGTATTAAGACGCGAGAGTATTTAATTGATGCTGTGACGTTGATTATTTTTACTGCGAGCGCTCAACACGCTGCAGTTAATTTCCCGCAAAAAGAGATCATGGCTTATCCTCCGGCGGTTCCTTTAGCTGGTTATTTGCCTACATCAATTCTCAAAGGTGAAGTAAGTGAGCAGGATTATTTGAATTTACTACCACCTTTTGAGCAGGCACAAATACAATTAAATCTTTTATGTTTATTAGGCTCTATTTACTATACAAGATTAGGTGAGTATCCCGCAGATCATTTTACTGACTCCCAAGTAAAACCTTTGCTAGAGAAGTTTCAGAACAATCTCAATCAGGTGGAGACGACTATTGAAAATCGGAATTTGCATCGACCAATGTACAGGCATTTGTTACCTTCTAAAATTCCTCAGAGTATTAATATTTAATAGACTTTTCCAGAACAGAGGGAGTAGGGAGTAGGGGGAGGGTGGGAAGTGTGGTGACAGTCGGGAGATGGGAGCATTTTTCTACTTTTTTCTCCTATCTTATACCATTTCTCAAAATGGAAAAAGACTACGAGTTTAATACCGAAAGTGTGCATTGAGTGAAGATAGTCAGTGCAATAACTGTTTAACCGGATTTGATATTAAACCTCAATTGTTGAATGAATAATTAGTTGACTATCAGCTCTTAATTATTAACTATTAATTATTAATTATTCGGTAAGTATGCTTAACCAAAATATAGGTTATATTTCCCCAGATTATTTATATAAATATGATATTCCCATTAACATAGAAGCAATATTAAAAATTCGTCAAGCAAGACAAACAAAATTATTTGAACCTGCTAGCCAAAAATATTACGAAGCAGTACAAACAGTAGCAGATATCAAAAGCAAATTTTTCGATTTTTCCAGTGCAGTTATCAAAGTTGGTCGCGCTGAGGAACTTTCCCCAGAACAAAAACAAAGGTTAGAACGTAGTTTGCAAGCATTTTGCCCTTGGAAAAAAGGTCCTTTTGAACTATTTGATGTCAACATTGATGCTGAATGGCGTTCTGACTGGAAATGGGAGCGAATTTTGCCACACATTAGTTCTCTAGAAAATCGTAAAGTTGCTGATATTGGTTGCCACAACGGTTATTTTATGTTTCGGATGGCAGAGCAAAAACCGGAATTAGTGATTGGTTTTGAACCTTATGCCAAACATTTTTGGAATTTTCAACTGATCCAAAATATTGTCCAACAAAAAATGCTAGCATTTGAACTTTTAGGTGTGGAACATATTGACTATTACCCCCAATTTTTTGACTCCATTTTTTGCTTAGGTATTCTCTATCATCACACTGATCCAATTGGTTTATTACGGAAAATGCGACAAGCGTTAGCACCGAAAGGTGAAATAATTATTGACTGTCAAGGTATTCCCGGAGATTTACCAGTAGCGCTCACTCCCCAAAAACGTTATGCTCAAGCGCGAGGTATTTGGTTTCTTCCTACCCAGTCTTGCTTGGAAAATTGGATCGCGAGAGCGGGGTTTAGTGATATTAATTGTTTTTTTGCTGCACCTTTGTCAGTTGAGGAACAACGGCGCACGACTTGGGCAAATATTGATAGTTTGTCAGAATTTATCGATGCTGATGATCCGTCATTAACTGTTGAAGGTTATCCTGCACCTTGGCGTTATTATGCGATCGCGCGGAAGTAATAGATATATCCAGAAAAGAGGGAGTTGAGAGTAGGGAGAAATAATTGACCATTTCTTGAGGATAATTGATTTGATTTTTTATGATTGGAGATATCTACTAGGGAATGATGGTTGATAATTGTCTGTTTAGCTTTTCGTTATTTCTGACTTATATTTAAAAATTCCTAGAAATTCAAAATAAATTTCTATAGAACCCCTAAGCGGCTCTATAAAATTAGCTGGAGAGATCGGGGGACGGGGATATGGGGATATGGGGAGATGGGGAGATTGGGGCTATTTTTATACTTTTTTCCCTATTCTATTTCACCGAAAT
>JBFRWR010000858.1:0-9285 GCA_051439685.1 Trichodesmium sp. | reverse complement strand
AGGTGTCTCAGGAATAGTTGCTTTGCAGCCAGTTCCTGAACCAAAACATACAATTCTAGGTACATTAACTAATATCCGCCCCCCTGTATTATTTTCCCAGACTGGTACTGCAATTCAAGAACAAGCTGCAGCAGTTACTCCAGATATGCTACTGAATAATGAAGTTAGACAGTTAGCAGCAGAAAAAGTATTGGTAGATGCAAGAAAACTCAAGGGAGCAAAACTAACATTCAAAGGAGGTGTATATTTTTTATCTTATGAAGATACAGATGCAGAAAAAGCTGTGGAAGTAGTAGACGCACTGATGGCAGAAGTAGTCAAGCAAAGTAGAAAAATTAATAGCGCTTATCAAAGAGCCATTATTAAAGAAATCGAAAAACGTTTGCCTGCTGCTATCGAAGACCTGAAAGAGGCTCAAGATAAACTACAGAAATTTCAGAGGGAAGAGGAAGCTTTACTTATTACAGCAAGAGCAGCAGCTTTACCTGGAGCGATCGCTGGTTCCCGACAACAACAAACTCAGATTAAGTTAGAGTTAGAAGGGGTAGATGCTCAAATTAATAGTCTAGAGGAACAGTTAGGGTTAACTGCAGATCAGGCTTATGTGGCGCGAGCGCTGGCAGCAGATCCAATTATTGCTAATCTCCGAGTGCAGTTGTATCAAGTAGAAAATGAGTTAGATAAGTTATTATTAGATTTTACAGAAGAATATCCACCTGTAGTTGAGTTGCGTAGGCAAAAACAAGTTGCAGAACAACAACTACAACAACGTGCTGCAGAAGTTTTGGGAGGTAATGGGATTGCAGCACCATTGAGACAAGTAGATCAAATTAGAGTTGATGCTTCTTTAGATCCTACGAGACAACAGTTGGCAGAAACTCTAATTGCTCTGAAAGCTCAAAAGGAGCAGTTAGAACGACAGTTACAAACATCAATTCAAACGGAAAAAGATTTGGAGGCTGAGTATAGGACTATCCCTAACAAAGAATTAGAATTGAGTAATTTAGGAGAAGAAGTTGCAGTCAAAAAGTCTCGTCTTGATAGTATGCAAACTAAGTTAGAAGATGCTGAGGCAGCGGAAGCAGAGATAACTAGCAGTTTAACTATTTCTCAGAAAGCTGGTATAGCTAAAAAAGGTGAGGTTAGTGAAACAAGTATGCCTTTTATGCTAGCAATAGGAGGACTTGCGGGAATAGTGCTTGGTGGAGGTGTAATTTTTGTATTAGGAATGCTTTCTGGTAAGTTCTATTCTTGGGAAGAAATTCAAACCGCATTAAAGGAAAAAGAGGTCCCATTGTTGGGTGTATTGCCAGATGTAATGTTTTTAGACTCAGATATGGATTTAGAAGAAATGCCTTTGTTACTTGAGCGTAATTCTCCTTATCTAGAATCTTATGAAAAGTGGCGGACAGATATGCAGCGTCAGCTTGCTCAACCTGTTAAAGTTTTACTATTAAGTAGTGGCGTTCAAGGGGAGGGTAAAACATTTTGTGCTTACAATTTGGCGATCGCCGCAGCGAGAGCAGGTAAGCGAACTTTGCTAATTGAAACAGATTTAAGATCTCCTTCAAAAGTTGAATCTCTGAAAATTATCCCCGATCCAAATAGCTCTCTTGAACCGCTGCGTTATTATGGCAATATCAATAATTGTATTCGACAAGTGCCAGAGGTAGAAAATCTATATGTAGTGCCTTGTCCTGGTGTTGTTAAACAACCAGCAGTTATACTTGAGTCTAGTGAAATGCGGAGACTACTTGCTGATTCACGACATCGTTTTGACTTTGTGATTTTAGATTCTCCTTGTTTAACTAAAAATAACGATGCTTTTATACTAGAGCCATATACAGATGGTATGATTGTTGTCGCTCGACCACAGTTTACTGTATCAGGGATGTTGGCAGAAGTTATCAATCAATTAACAAATGATGATGAAGAGGATGAATCAAAAAAATCAGGTCCGAAGTTTTTAGGTGTTGTAGTCAACGGTGCTGATATTCCTGTAGAGTTCCCATTAGAACCATTAGATGATTTGGATATTTCTGAACCGCAGCTCAGTGACTCACCTAGACCTAGAATTGAGGCGACAGTATCTGGAAGATAATGGATAATGGATAATGGATAATGGATAATGGATAATGGATAATGGATAATGGATAATTGATAATTACCTCTGGTTCAAACTGTGACGGAATTGAATATTAGGAAATCTCCTAGTGCTTTTTTTGGGATTGCATAATTGCGGGGTATTTTGTCGCCCGCTCAGAAACCATAATCCCCGTGTCTCCCTGTCTCCGTGTTTCTGTGTTAGCCGAAATCATCCCAGTATTCAGCAACGCTCTTTTTTTGGTGTTGGTAATTGCTAAGATGAATTTCTTGTATGGGTAAAACAATCGCTCAATCTATGTAGGTATTTACAGCTATTAAAGTTAAAGATAGCCGTAGTTAGCCATTAAAATTTCATCTCTGAATTTACCAACGCCTAATTATTTTGCATCAAAAAATCAGATATCACGCCTCCTCTTTGATAGGGGATAAAAGAAATAATCTTCAGTATTTCAAGCCTCTGAGTTTAGGTAGAAAAGATGTACTGATAACTGATAGCGTAGCTCCTCCGCAGGAGGCTAACTGATAGCGTAGCTCCTCCGTTAGGAGGCTAACTGAAATGACTTAGTTTAATTTACTTACTGTTCAATTGCTTCTGTCCCCCAAGAGGGTGCTTTTTCTGCTGCTCTCAAGATAAATGCCCCCATTTTTTCTACTTCGTTTTGAGACATCCAATTTTCAGTAACTTGACGACAAAAATATGTATAATCACTGCCATCATATATCATTGGATTTCTAAAAAAAGCAACTAAATTATTCAGATTGTCTCTTGGTGGTGTTGCTCCTTTTAGTTTGTTCAAAGATAGAGATACTGAAGGATTCACTAAATTTGCTCCTCCTACATGACAGTTAAGACAATTCTTGGCGAAAATTTGTTTACCGTCAGATAAATCTTCAGCAGAAAACGCCATAGTTTCACCTAGAGGATTAAGTTTTATTTCGACAGGTTGTTCTGCATCTAGATATCTATATACATAGGAATCTATAGCAGCTTCTGCTGATTGAGTATCAAAAATTATTACCTGAATAATAATCAATATTATTAGTAAAAAACGAATCACTAATGATTTATTAAACATACTACTTCTTTAATTAATTTGTTAATTATAAATCTCAAACCATAGAGTTGATTTTAGACTTGGTTTTAATCAGGAGAAAAATAAAATTTTTTGTCTCCTATCAAAAAACCAATAATCTAAAATCATCCATCGAAAAATTACAGAAAAAAAAATTAACGGTAAATTTTACCGCCACCCCACTGTTTACCTAGAACTTTTGGTTGTACTAGAATATAACCAGCGATCGCGTATAAATCATCCTCTGTGAGATTTCTCATCTCTGGGAAAATATCAGCACTCTTGATACTTGGGTGTTCTTCAGATATCTCGGTAAACCCATCATAAGTAGTAGGATTTATCATATAGTCGATCAGACCTTCTATGTTATCTCGTGCTGGATAGGCCAATGATAAAACTTCTGGGTCTAAAGAAACATCAGGATTAGTTTTAGTAATTCCTCCAACATGACACTGAGAACAGACATTATTAAATTCCCTTCTGCCTCTTGTGTATTCCTTAATACTCAGTACCACTTCTTCTCCCTCGTCATTGAGAGGTAAAGTCCGGTCTTTCTCCGTTAGTTCGGCGGCCATAACAGTATTGACGAATGTTTGAAACGTCAGGAATAGTATGGCAACTAGAGCTATGAAAAATTTTTTCAAGATTCTTCTCCTTAAAACTGGCAATTTAATCAACCAACACAGATATATATGTTCGTTATTGGAAATATTTCCTTAAGAACCTAAAGTAACTGGACTTTAGATTGACTGAACTTTTATCTAATTTTTATTTATCAGTGTTCAGGTGTCAATTAGTCAAGTATCTAGTGCAGGATGACGGAAATATGTTACCAGTGACAAAATGCTCAAAGCCTTACCCATCAAAACTTATAGCTTCTGAATTCTGTACGGGTAATTCATGTTGGCGAAGCATTCCGCAGGAAATTACCCCTACTGACTTCCGGGTAGCGGTACTAGCCACCTTTATTCGGAATCAGAATTTTGTTTTTGGGCTAATAGATGAGACATAATTGCTTTAGCATCCTCTAGGGCCAAACGTGTTTGAGAATGTTTATAAGAAATGCCCATCTGGTGACAAAGACGAAAGACTTCATCTATCTGGACATTAAAGTCTTCTGCTATTTCTTGGATTGATATATCTGCAAAACCCATAATATTTTTTATTTATGATTATGATTCAGATAGCCAGTTAAAAAATTTTCTTGCATTACCTAGAGCTTAATTAGGGTTTGCTGATTAAATCTAAAAGCATTGACAGATAAAGATTTTAACCTTTTTAGGCTCTTAAAAAGTGCCAAGTTTTCGCTGCTTAGAGCTAATGTTATGTGAGGATTTTGGCTGACTATGTAGAAAAATTGTCCCTCAATTTTGCCGAAACCGTTGTTTGTGCCCCCCATCTCCGCGTCCCTGCATCTCCGCGTCCCCGTGTCCTACCCCCACCAACCAATTTTTTCAGCAGACCCTAATTAATTCTGAGGAGTAGCTTGAATTTTATTGTCATTGGTTGATAGATTATGGTTTTCTGCATGAAAAGGCAAATGACAATATGGCCCAGATTCTAAGGATTCAGAAGAACTAAGCTTTGCAGAAATAGGTTTATGCAGGCGAATTAACTGAGCCAGAGTTTTCTTTAATTGGGTACGAGGTACAATTATATCTACAAAACCATGTTCTAATAGATACTCAGAGGTCTGAAAATTGTCGGGTAACTTTTCACGAACAGTTTGTTCGATAACTCGTCGTCCAGCAAAACCGATAGTTGCTTTTGGTTCAGCAATAATAATATCTCCCAACATGGCAAAACTTGCAGTAACACCACCTGTAGTTGGATGAGTTAAAACTGGAATGTATAATAAATTAGCTTCTCGGTGGTTTTCTAGAGCGGCTGATATCTTCGCCATTTGCATCAGGCTTAACATTCCCTCTTGCATCCTGGCACCACCAGAGGCACAAATAATTATGACAGGTAAATTATCTTGAGTAGCCTTTTCGATTAATCGGGTTAGTTTTTCTCCAACAACTGAACCCATACTCCCTCCCATAAATTGGAAGTCCATAACTCCCAAGGCCACAGGTTCAGTTTCAATATTACCAATACCTGTTTGTACTGCATCTAGAAGTCCAGTTTTTCTTTGATATTCTTGGAGGCGATCGCTATATGGTTTACGATCTCGGAATTTCAAAGGATCTGTTGCTCTAACTTGTTCATTTATTGGCATCCAGGTGTTAGTATCTATTAACTGTTGAATCCGCTCATCACTAGATACTCTCATATGGTGTCCACATTCTAGACAAACCATCTGATTTCCTTGGAGGTCTTTTGTGTAAGTTAGGGTACCACAAGCTTCACATTTGAGCCAAAGTCCATCGGCAATTTCTCTGTCAGGTTTTTCTGGAGAGTTATGAGCTGATTTTCGACGATTTGCAAACCAATCAAATAGAGACATTAAAAGATTTTTGAATTAATTATTCAGTGATTAAATTTTTGGTTTAGTATCTTACATCTAGTTATATAAAATGTCTAGCAAAAGGGCTATTTCACTCCAGTTTTAGTTTAGGGCAATACTATAAATAAATTTTGGATTATTAATACACTGACCAAATACTTTGCTAGAGTATCCTAATTTTTAGGTTTTAACTCAAATTCTCAAAAATCTCATACTATCAAATCATCTTAGAGTTAAAATTAATTAAGATATTGATAGTTGATTATTTTTCAATAGTTATTTTGAGCAAGTAGTTATTATCAAAAAAATTGAGCAGAAAATTGTGATAATCGAAACTTAACCGACTACTATTTAGGAAAAAATGTAGGATTAAATAGTGGAATTGATTAGGATAATAATCCAGGGAAAAACAGATTAAAGTAAGTTGATAAAATATTATTTCCCCACAGCAAACTCAAGGCAGCTCCTATAGCCAAACAAGGTCCAAATGGCATTGGTTGTCGCCTGTCTAGTAAACCTAGGGCGATCGCTCCGCCACCTACAAATGCTCCTAAACCACAGGCCAAAAAACCAGCTAATAGTAAATATTTCCAGCCTAACCAAGCTCCTATCATGGCTGCTAGTTTGGCATCTCCTCCACCCATCACGGTTTGACCAAAAGCTATGGAACCTAATATGGAGATTAAGTCAAATAGCCAGAGACCAATTACTGCGCCAATAATACCTATCATTAAATAATTAATCAGATTATTGACTTGAAAATTTGTTTCTAATGTGGTAGTCATTTGAAAGACTAGACCTAAAATTAATCCTGATTGAGTAAGAGGATTGGGCAAGGTCATAGTATCTAGGTCAATTATGGATAAAGCTATTAACCAACTAAAGAAAGTCCAATAGCCGAGGGTGGAGATGGTAATTCCAAATTTCCAGAAAAGAAGTAAGAATAGTAAACCTGTGATTAATTCTACTACAGGATAGCGAATAGAAATGGGATTATGACAATGCCCACAATGTCCTCGTAATGATAACCAACCAAAGATCGGGATATTTTCTGTGGCTTTTAATCGACTATGACATTTTGGACAGTGAGATGGAGGCCAAAGTATAGATACTCCTGCGGGTATCCGATAAATGACAACGTTGAGGAAGCTACCGATGGATGCACCAAGGGCAAATATGATGATAGTAAGTGGCCATATTATGAGTAAGTCCATATAATTCACGTTCGGGGAGTAGGGGAGTAGGAGGACACGGAGACGGGGAGACACGGAGACGGGGAGATAGGGTTTGACCCTGTTTCCATTTCCTCATGGGTCAGTACGGGAGCAAAAAATATTTACCCCGTCAAGAATACAGTTACTTTACTTCATGATAATGGAAAGAGTTGTATGATTTTGTATGATTTATGTGGGATAATTTATTTCATTTTTTATTATTGCAGATGTCTATTTAATCAAATATAAATCAGTTATAACTATTAGAATAGGCGTGAAAAAAAAATATATATAGCAATCCTAAAGAGGTTGTTAGATTTATCTAACTGGGTTTGGTTTTCAAATCCTTTTACCCTTTGGTTTGGAGACCAAACTTATACAGTTTTTCTCACATCTCATTCCTGATTGCTATAGATTTTTTACACATAGTAGAGAAAAGGAAATATGTTCTATAAAAAAAGCAGGAAAAATTATTTAGGAAACTGACTTTTACTTCTCTTGCTGATGTTAAATAAAGGGCAATTTTATCTTCTATGTATCTATTGAGATTGCTTTATGTTCTAGAATACTACGGAAACTTTCCACTTTGTTTGAGTCACTATTGACATAGTTGATATTACACTAATTTACTTATAAGTTAAATAGCAAAAAGTTGAGATAAAGAACATGATATAGCATTTTTATTTGAAATACGGAAATCTAGTTCTCGGAAAAAGGGAATAGGGAACAGGGAAAACTTAACTGGGAATAGTCAAGACGGGTAAACAGTATTTCATACTAGCTTTGCACAAAAATTAGTGGGAATTAAAGACAAGATTTTTTATCATCAAAAAAGTCAATCTAGATTTATATCTCATTTAAAAATTCTATATTAAAACTAATTCATTAATAAATTTTTGATTCAATTAATTCTACAGGAACAAAAAATTCACCTGGTAATAAAATTGGTTTGTGAGAAAATATTAGACCTGCTCGATAAGTAATAGGACTAATGGCTATACCTAAAGGACGGTTAACTTGGTCAACATGGGTTTCTAGATAAGCATAATATAATAGTTTCGCTAATTTTTGTAGAGATGGAGTAAGTAGTAGAGCAATATTTGAATCTGCATATTTTGGTGGTTTATATTGTGTCGCCTTTAGCACGAGAAATCCTAATTAGTATGATTAAGTCGGTAGTTCATTAATGAAAGCGTTTTCCCTTGTTATGAGGTACAAAACTTTAGGTTTGAGGGAACACCAAATCTGGGAATAGGGAATAGAAAAGAAGAAAAAAAACTGTACCTCATAAGTTCAGAAACTCCTTTATATCAAGTCTAATTAAATTAGTCATAATAAAAATTTTATTCTGTTGAAGTTATAATATTGTTTCCTGCAGAATACTGTGCAAACAAAATTTATCTTGTTAGCTATGACCAAAAAAGAAGGTCTCAAGCCTCCCCTTTTAAGGGGATGAAACAAATATCCGATTCAGTATTTCAAGCCTCTGAGTTTAGCCAGAGGTACTGTTAACTGTTAACTGATAACTGATAACTGAAATGACCAGTTTCCTTCTAGATTTAGAATTAAAGTATACCATGAACAATAGCACAAATAATAGTTAACTTCTGATGAAAAAATTTTGTTTACAAGCTCCCTTTAAACCTACTGGCGACCAACCTCAAGCGATCGCTCAATTAACTGCTAATATTCAAACCGGACATAATTTTCAAACATTACTAGGAGCTACTGGTACGGGTAAGACTTTTTCGATAGCTTCTGCGATTGAAAATGCTGGGAGACCGACGTTAGTTTTGGCTCATAATAAAACATTGGCTGCTCAATTGTGTAATGAGTTAAGGGATTTTTTCCCTGATAATTCTGTGGAATATTTTATTAGTTATTATGATTATTATCAACCAGAAGCTTATATTCCGGTGACGGATACATATATAGAAAAAACTGCTTCTGTTAATGATGAAATTGATATGTTGCGTCACTCGGCAACTCGGTCACTTTTTGAACGTCGAGATGTAATTGTTGTGGCTTCTATTAGTTGTATTTATGGTTTAGGAATGCCTGCTGAATATTTAAAAGCTGCGATTAAGTTACAAGTGGGAGAAGAAATTAATCAACGACAAATTTTGAGAGATTTAGCGACAGTTCAATACACCAGAAATGATTTAGATTTAGGTCGAGGAAAGTTTAGAGTTAAGGGCGATGTTTTGGAAATCGGACCTGCTTATGAGGACAGAATTATTCGGGTAGAATTTTTTGGGGATGAAATAGATGCGATTCGTTATATTGACCCTGTAACTGGAAAGATTATCCAAAGTTTGGAGTCTTTGAATGTATATCCGGCGCGTCACTTTGTTACTCCTGAAGAAAGATTAGAAGAGGCTTGTAATGATATTGAAGCAGAATTAAATGAGCAATTAGAGGAGTTAGAAAAAACAGGAAAATT
>JBFRWR010000857.1:0-26331 GCA_051439685.1 Trichodesmium sp. | reverse complement strand
TCCCTATAGTATATTTTTCAACTGTTCTGCAGCTTTCTTTAAATTCTCAATACCTATGCGCGTTTGACTAATTCCTAACGTCCTTTCCTTAGCTCCTTGATTAATACTCTCCATTGCTTCTACTACTTGTTGAATAGCATTAGCTTGCTGTTGAATATTCAAAGAAATTTTTTGATTATTGGTAACTACATTATTTACCGACTTAGTTATTCTAGAAAAAGCTTCAGTTGTTTTGTCCGTTATTTCCATCCCCAACTCTACCGTTTCAGTTCCTTCTTCAGTTACCAATACTATTGAATGAATAGAGTTTTGAATTTCCTCCACTAAAATTCTAATTTTTTCAGCAGATAATTTACTCTGTACCGCCAATTTCTTAATTTCAGCAGCAACAATAGAAAAACCTTGACTATTCTCTCCCCCATGTACCGCCTCTACCTTCGCATTCAAAGCTAATATATTTGTTTGATTTGCTAAATTACCCACCATCTGAGAAATTTGGCCAATTTGATTAGTTTGCTCCCTTAATCTGAAAATTTGATGGGCGATCGCCTTGACTTTTACTCTTAAATTATTCATAACATCAAATGTTTCCCTGACAGTATCGCTTCCTTTTTCTGCTGTTTCTAAAGCTAACTGGGCAGTATTATTAGCTGCATTTGCTTGTTCGGAAAACTCACTAGAAAATAATCCCAACTCATCCATATTTTTAGTAGTTATATTAACAGAATTAGCTTGCACAGAACTGGTGCGTTCCTGTTGTTCAATAGTAACAGCAATTTCATTAGCAGAAGTGGCAATTAAATTCACTACATTATTAATAGGTTGAATGGCAATTTTATTAATCAATAATATGATAATTACACTTACTATTATAACTATCACTAAACTACTCCACGAAATAATTATTGCTAACTTAAAATCCTTTTCTGCTTTTTCTATTCTGTCCTTCAGGAGTTGGTTTTCTACTACTATCATCTCATCAATTTTTTGGCGAATTTCACCCATTATCTCTTTCCCTAAACCAGATAGAACTAATTCTCTTAATTTTTCTTCTTCACCAGATATTTTTAATTTGATAGTTTCTTTTAACTCTGATATTTTAGATTCTGTTAAATCTGCCACTTCAGCTAATCTTTCTAGTTGCTCAGGATTATCAGATATTTGAGCTTTAAGTTCCTCGAAATTATCATCAATTGTTTCTAGAGCCAAATTATAGGGTTCGAGGTAGCTTTCTTGTCCAGAATAAATAAATCCCCGTTGTCCTGTTTCTGCATCAACTACATTTTTTTCTAATCCCTTTAATAAACCTTTAACTTCATAGGTATGAGTAACCGATTCTGCAGATTCCTCTAAAATATAAATGCTACTTTGGGAAAAAATATTACTAATTCCAAATATACCAATAATTGTGATTATTCCTAGAGGTAAAACTTGTCTGATATTCATTGATTTCTCTTACTATTTTTATCTAAAATAATTTCATAAATTCAATATAAAATTTTCGGAGATAGGCGTTAAAATTAGTCTTTATGTAAAAAACTGTAAATATCCTCTAAGGTGAACTCCTTAAAGAAAATTGCCATGATTTAATAAATATTAATGTGTTGTAATATTTTTTGAGGAGTTATATAGCGCTACGCGCTAGGGAGTAGCAGACTTTTCAAGGGTTTTAGGATTTAGAAATGTCCTAACCTTAATGCGTAGTGCTATATCAAGTAACATTAATTAACCGCAATGTAGGGACGTTGCATGCAATGTACCTACGAGGTAGGGGAAAGATTTTTGATTACAGTTATTTAAAGAGACATGACATTAGGAGTCAGGAATCAGAATTTCCGATGTTTTCAGTTGAAATTAACTATAGCAATTCCAAAAAAGCGTGAGGTACAAAATTCTTTAATTTGAGGGATGAGGGAAGATGAGGGATGGGGAGTAGAAAATGAAGAAAACAACTGTACCTCAGTAACTTAGGAAACTTTATCAAAGATTAGCATTCAGCTTTGAGGAGTCAGACTTTTTAGGAATGAGAATTTTATTCTATACAGAAGTTAAATCGTCTAACTTCCATATTACTGAGTTCATAAAAAAAATCTGGACTTTATTTAATTCTGATTCCTTATCTATAAATTATAGCATTTGTAAAAATCTGCTCCGAATTGCTATATAATATCAAATATATAGGAATCTTAAATAGGTTGTAACAATTTTATAATAGTTAATTTCAACTAAAAGCCTCTGAAATTCTAACTCCTGACTCCCAACTACCACCAAAATAAGCTTGTATACCTCTAACTTGTCTAGTTTTGACTGACGCGGAGACGCGGAGACACAGAGACAAGGAGAGGTTAATGGGACTCGTTCCTCTGTTTTAGGGTATGGAATTTCAATGTGTCTCAGCTTACTACAACCAAAATAGGATTACTATAGTAATATCAGCATGATCAAGGTAGAAAGAAATAATAAAAATCTTGAATTAAATCAAGCCCCAATTAGACAGCCTAGATTATAAATATTACAACCTTGAAAATTCTAACTCCTGACTCCTAACTCCTAACTCCTAACTGCCACAAAAATATGACAACTGTTTGGAGAATTGCTATAGCATTTTCAGCATTACAAATAAAATCAAAGTACATAAATAATTATTCAGGAAATGACAAACAATAGAAAAGTCATTAAAATTTTAATAGTTGATGATTCGCCAGTAGCTTTAATAATTCTCAAAAAAATCTTTGCTGCATCTCCAGAAATTGAAGTTATAGGCACAGCTAAAAATGGTTTAGATGCATTAAAATTAATGCCTCTAATAGAACCTGATGTAATTTGTACAGATTTGCATATGGCATCTATGAATGGATTAGAATTTACTAGGGAAATTATGGAGAAATATCCACGGCCAATTTTGGTTATTAGCAGTTCCGTTCAAGAGCATGATACCCAGAATGTTTTTCAACTTTTAGAAGCAGGAGCAGTTGATGTTTTTCCTAAACCTGAAACTGGATTTACTTCTAATCATAAAATTACTAATCAGGAATTAATTAATAAGATTAAAATTCTATCTGGAGTTAAAGTTTTTACTCAGCATCGTCGCCATATAAATAGGGTAAAGCCTGAAAATAAGCAACAATTATGTGTAAAAAATATCCAGGAAAAACGGGTAAGAATGCCTCTGACTTTTTCGCCTCAAACTCCATCTAAATATCATCGCTCTACCAAAAATATTCAAGTTGTCGCAATTGGAGCTTCTACGGGAGGTCCTCAAGCTTTAAAAACTATTATTAATAATTTACCCTCTAATTTACCTGTACCTGTAATTTGTGTTCAGCATATTAGTAATGGATTTTTAAGTGGATTAGTAAATTGGTTAGCCTCTGAATCTAAGTTACCAGTAAAAATTGCTAGATCGGGAGAATTTCCCAAACCTGGAGTGATTTATTTTCCACCAGAAGAACATCATTTAGAATTAAATAGTACGGGTAGATTTATCTGTTTAAAAACACCAGCAATTGGAGGACATCGCCCTTCAATTACTGTTACTTTTAAATCAGTTGCTAATTTTTATAGCTCTTTTGCTATAGGTGTTTTACTGACTGGAATGGGTAGAGATGGAGCAGATGGAATGAAGGCGATCGATGAATCAGGTGGTATGACAATTGCCCAAGATGAAGCTAGTTCCGTAATATTTGGTATGCCAAAAGAAGCTATTGCTCTTGGTGCTGCTCAATATATTTTGTCAATTAATGATATTACTCCTATGTTACTAAATTATATTGGTCAAGCCAGATAAATTTATATTTTTACAGTATATTTCAGACTAATTATGTACCATTTTCAAGAGTAAAATTCCTGTAGCATAGGCATCTTGTCTGTTAACTACTTCATAACGGGCGGAAACTGCTAATTTAATTAGGGCTTGCTGATTAAATCTAAAAGTATTTATAGATAAAGGTAAGTACCTTTTTTGGGTCGAAAAAAGTGCTTGGTTTTAAGCTCTTCACGCTCAAAAAGGAGCGTATTTAGGCAAGAGTTGCGCAGAAAAATAATTCTTACAATTCTTATATAGAATCCGGTTATATAGTATATGTTGATAATTCTATAATTTTCAGTATTCAATCTCCCCTACTCCCCTACTCCCCTACTCCCCTAATCCCCTACACCCGACTATACAATAACTATTCAACCGGATTTGATATTACTCCTACCTCCTAGCTCCCATACCTTTTCTCCTGTCTCCTGTCTCCTGTCTCCTGTCTCCTACCCTCACCCATAAGACTTTTTCAGCAAACCCTAATTAATTAAATCTAATAAAAATTCTCTTTTCTCTTTTACTCTTAAACTATCGAAATGTCTCACTCTCACTACTCCCTCAAAAATCTGATTTTTGAGTATTTAAAGGGAAATCATCTAAAACAACCTTAATTAATTTTTTCTCTTAACAAATATTTGGTTAAAAATTTAGCAGAATCAACCTCTAAAAAAAATTAATATAGCATTTGCCAAAGTTATGATGTACAGTTATATTTTTGTCTTTTTGTTCCCTGTTCCCAGTTAAGTGTTCCCTCAAACCTAAAATTTTGTACCTCACGCTTTTTGGGAATTTATATATAAAATATCTTTTGGATTCCCTGCTATTTATATTATTATTTAGATAATAAGTGATTGGGGTTCGGGCATCAAATTGACTCACCAGAAAAACTTGATTTTTTGATAAAAATTTAATTATTTGAACATGATACTTTTCCTACTGCCAATTAATTTAATAACTTATTAATTATCTGATGTAACTGTTGTTCATCAAAAGGTTTTGTTAAATATTCCGTAGCACCAGCTAAATGTCCTTGAACTTTATCAAAAGAACTATCTCTAGCTGTCAACATTACAATTGGTAAATTCTGAAACTGAGGAATGCTCCTGACTATGCGACAAAGCTCTAAACCATCTATACCAGGCATAGAAACATCTAATAAAAGAACTGCTACCTGTTTTTGGTAAATCATTGACAAAGCATCTACAGCATTATCAGCAACTAATACTTCATACTCTTTACCCAAAACTCTTTTGACAATCCCCTGCATAACTGTACTATCATCTACTGCTAAGATTGTCTTTTGTAATCCTTCAGTTTCAGGCATATTGTTACCTAAATTTGTTCCCCCTTTGTCCATGAGTAAAAACCTTGAGTATCTCTACTTTATTCTAATTAGATTATACATGGTAAATTACTACCTTATAAATTGCAATTAACCATGAGTTTTGTATATAGTCAACCACTATTATTTTATGGTATAATTTTATAGTAAATTAAGATTATTTAATAATTTTTCAACTTGTTAATATATTAAATATTATATCATATAATAATAGGGAACCACCTCATTATTGAATGAAAAAAATACAATATAAAACTAAAAGGGTCAATAAAATGGAAGTAAAATCACTATTTCAGGTATTATCCCCAGAAACTTCCTTTGAGGAAATGGTAGATTTAGCAGCTCAGATAGCTGAAACTCCTATTGCATTCATTAGCTTTGTAGATTCTAACTATCTTTGGTTAAAATCTCAAATAGGTTTGAATCAAAAACATGATTCTTACTTAGATTTTGTCAAAGTAATTTTAGATTACTTCCCAAAAACACCAAGCAAATTAGGAGAAACAGAAGCTAATATATTAGTTATACCTGATACATTAGCAGATAAAAGAATAGCAAATCATCCCTTAGTAGTATCAGAACCAAAAATTAGATTTTATCTAGGAATTCCGATTAAGATTAACGGTCAACAAATTGGAATTTTATCGGTAATGGACTATGTATCGAGAAACTTAACTAAGAAATGTCAAAAAATATTAACAAATTTAAGTATTCATATCAGTAACCAAATAGAATTACAAAGAAAGCTATACACTTTTAGTGGCAAATTTTTCAAACTCCAAGAAATAGTTAATGGGCACTTAGAATCCAAAACACTAATTTTACTAGAAAGAGCGATCTCTGCCAGCAATAATGGCATAGTAATTTCTGATAATACTCAAGTTCATAATCCAATTATTTACTGTAATTCAGCCTTTGAAAAAATTACAGGTTATTCTCGAAAAGAAATATTAGGCCAAAATTGTAGATTTTTACAAGGTACTGACACAGATCAGATCGCCATATCGCAAATTCGCCAAGCCATAAAATCAGAAACAAACTGCCTAGTAGTCCTCAAAAATTACCGTAAAAATGGTACTACCTTTTGGAATGAATTAGCAATATCTCCCGTTAGAGATAATCATGGTCGCGTTACCAACTTTATTGGTATCCAAACAGATATTACTGAAAAAAAACAAGCAGAAGAAGCACTGCGAGACAGTGAAGCACGTTATCGACTACTCACAAATAACTCAACCGATCTGATCTCTAGGCAAACTTCAGACGGTATATATCTATTTGCTTCTGCTGCGTGTAGTCATCTTCTCGGATACGAACCAGATGAATTAATAGGTCGTTCTATCTATGATTACTTATTCCACCCAGAAGATCGCGAACTATATCAAATCAAAATATCTCAACAACTAGAAGGAGAGACATTCACTCACCGACTGCGTCATAAAAACGGCTCTTACATTTGGTTTGAAACCACCTGCCAAAAAATCAAAGACTCAGAAACAGGTAAAGTTATAGAATTAGTTGCAGTTTCACGAGACATCACAGATCGCAAACGTGCAGAAGCAGCTTTGCTAGAAAGAACCCATTTATCATCTCTAGAAGCTGAAGTCGGTATAGCTCTAGGAGCAGGGAGTTCCTTGAGCGAGATTCTCCAACGTTGCGTCAAAGGGATAATGGCCGAATTAGATGTTATTGGTTCAGGAATTTGGACTATGAATAGTCAAACCAGTCAACTAGAACTACAAGCATTATCTGGCAACAACTCACAATTAGACCTAGAATATCAACAAAAAAGACTCACTCCAAAAAGCATTTTAAATGCAGAAGTCTTCAACCAAGAAATTAACTCCGATAATGAACAGCAAATACTCAGCAATGATTTTACCTTACTCACCTCAGACAGTCGAGTTGTTGGAGTCATGTGTATCTGGAGTCATCAAACTCTTACCGAACCAGCTAGAGATGTACTTAATTGGGTAGCTAATGCGATCGCTATCGCTATTGATCGAGTCAGAACACAAGAACAACTATTAAGTAACCGAGAAGCATTACTATTTCGTCTCGCTAGTCAGATCAGAGACTCCCTCGATCTCGACAAAATACTAGAAACAGCAGTTACAGAAATTAGAAACCTCTTACAAATTGACCAATGCTTCTTCATTTGGTGCTTACCTAGTCAAATAAATAGCATCGCTATTACTCATACAGCTGCCAATCCAGCAATATCAGTTAATATCCCAGATTATCCCACTGAACAGATCGCAATTCTATCAGAGAAAATACGCAATCGTGAAATTATACGACTTGACAAGACAGAAACAATTAAGACAAACGAACTAAAGCCAATACAGCTATATTTGCAAGAATTGGGAGTCAAATCTAAATTATTACTGCCATTGCAAACTCGTTCTGGCCAACGTGGAGGAGTAATTTGTAACCAGTACAGTAGTCATCGACCTTGGAGAGATAGTGAAGTAGAATTACTCCAAGCAGTAGTAGACCAATTAGCGATCGCCATTGACCAAGCCGAACTGTATGCCCAAACCCGTGCTGCGGCTTTAGCGGCCCAAACCCAAGCCCATCAACTTAGCGAAGCTTTACAAAATCTACAGCAAAAAGAAGCCCAATTGATCCAGCAAGAAAAAATGTCATCTCTGGGTCAAACTGTAGCAGGTGTAGCCCATGAAATTAATAATCCCGTCAATTTTATTCATGGTAATCTCACTTATGTTAAAGATTATGTCCAAGATATCTTAGACCTATTAACCCTTTATCAAAAATATTATCCACAACCCATACCAGAAATTGAAACTAAAACTGAAGATATAGATTTAGAATTTTTAATGGAAGACTTGCCCAAAATTTTGTCTTCAATGGAAATAGGAACAGAACGTATACGGCAAATAGTAGTCTCACTCAGAAACTTTTCCCGTTTAGACGAAGCAGACAAAAAAATAGTAAATATCCATGAAGGTATTGATAGTACCTTGTTAATTTTAGATAATAGGATTAAGTCAAAAGGTAAAAATTCCGGAATTGAAATTGTCAAAGAATATAGTGAATTGCCAAAGATAGAATGTTATCCAGGACAACTAAATCAAGTCTTTATGAATATTATTAGTAATTCTATCGACGCCCTCGAACCTAAACCAGAACCAAGAATTATTAAAATTAAGACTTATTTAGACTCCTCAGAAACCGCAGAAACAGATATTCAAGATCAAAATCAAAATCTATCCAACCCACAGATTAAATATGCGGTTATATCTATTCACGATAATGGCTTTGGCTTGAAAGAAAATTTAATAAATCGGGTGTTTGACCCTTTCTTCACGACCAAACCAGTCGGCAAAGGGACAGGTCTCGGCCTTTCCATTAGCTACCAAATTATAGTGGACAAACACGGTGGTACGTTAGATTGTATTTCAGAACTAGGACAAGGCACTGAATTTATCATTAAAATTCCTATTAAAGCTCCGAAATCTGCTAAGTGAATGATTTAAACACTTTTTGTCTGTACTATTTTTTATCCCACCCATCATCTAATCGTAGGCCACAACTCCTCTAGATTCAAAATTTCCAGATTATTCAAAAAAATCCTTGACAAACTCCTAGATATAAGTGCTATTATATTAAGTGTTGACAAAACGTTGGGGCGTCGCCAAGCGGTAAGGCAGCTGGTTTTGGTCCAGCCATTCGGAGGTTCGAATCCTTCCGCCCCAGTAAAAAAGATTAGTATCATCTCGGTTGAATATTATTAGCTCATTAGGTCTCCTGAAATATTCATAGACTCTCTGAGCTGAATATTTTCTCATCATTCTTAAGAATTCAGGTGTCAGCTATCAGCATCAGCTTTCAACCGCTTGAATTATATCAGTTGAAAACCCAAACTCTTCCTTCTTATACTTTAATTTATCGGTTGAAAATATACTATAGCAATCCTAAATAGGTTGTGACAACTCAAAAAGTAAATAAAAAACCTGAAAATCTTACCTGTTCCCAGTTAAGTGTTCCCTGTTATTTTTACCACGAATAAAATAGGATTGCTATATAAGTTAAACGAATTCTTGCTTAATTCATTTTTATTGCTGTTTGGACACGATTCCCCAGGAAGAGCTGACCGCTAATAGCTGAATGCTTACCTCCTATCAATATAGACTTTTCATCAAAAATTCCTACATAATATAAGCTCCGGTTGAACAGTTGTCCGCAGCATTCCGTTCCAGTCGCAATGACTTTAGAGTAACTAATTACCCGGATTCTATATAATTCCCATTTTCAAATCTTTTTTTCCGAGTTCCGAATCATAAAATGATTAATAACTCGACAAAATATAAATTATTTAGGGCTTGCTGATTAAATCTCAAAGCACTGATAGATATTGGTTACAGCCTTTTTTGGTCTAAAAAAAGGAGCCTGTTTCGGTCTAAAAAGTTCATGCATGCTAGTATTTGAGGATGATTATGGCAGAAAAATATTGGGACAATTTTTACGAATATCTCCTCTATAATTTCCATTTATCCTGTCTCCTGTCTCCTGTCTCCTGTCTCCTCCCCCTACCAAAAGACTTTCCATACGCAAACCCTATTTAGATATCTCTAGAAAATAAACTTGCTCTTGATTCAACATCAGCAAGAGAAAAATTATAAAATCATTTTTCATAGATTTTTAGGAAAAATCTGTTCCCTATTTCCTACTATGTGCCAAAAGTCTATAATCTTTTTCACACCTATGTCTATTATATTTAATCACCATTTTCCCCAACTATTTTCATATTGTTAAGTGAAGAATCAGAACTACGTTGATTTGTGGATTCTATTCTCATCAAATTTCCCCTATTATCTGTGCGATAAATCCAAATATCATTACCATTAGACAGAAAAATACGCCAACCTTCTACTAATCTTTGACCACATAATTCATCAGTTTTTGCCAATCCCAAACAAGTATTTGGCCAAGTCTCTTGACTAACTTTAACAACTTTAATATCTTCCGGCGAAATACTTATTTTTCCACCTAAATCCTGGCGAACAGCATCAACTATATTATCAGGTATCTCTTCCATTTGTTCAGCAAGTTTTTCCCCATTTTGAGTAGTAGTTTTGCTCAACTTCTGCAGATCATCTAAATTATAATTAATATAATTTTGACTAACCCCAAGTATTTGAGCTATAGACTTATTCCCTAGCAAAGAAGGACCATAAATTTCTTTTTCAGACTCAACTTGAGTTTTTGCTGCATTTTTGATAATCTCAGCAAATTTATCAGCTTTTGAATTAATTTTGCCTTTGCTTTCTAATTGCGAAGAATGAAGCACTTTTACTGCAGCAATTGCTGTTTCAGTCAGATTAGGATATGTTTCAGCAGCTAATATTCCCGTCAAAATTAGTGCTAGCAAAAAAGGATGGGGAGATTTCTGATTAACTTTTTGATTTTTATTTATTTGAGTATTTTTATATTTGGTTTTCATGGCTAATATCCTTTAATTATTTTTTAGATAAAATTATTAGTTTATAGTTGAATAAGAGGTTACTCTGAAAATATCAAATTTATCATTGATAATTCAGCTTTTAATTCAATTTTTAGATGTTATATATTTTCAGGGAATAGGGAACAGGAATTAGAAAATAAATCAAAAACTGTATCTTACAAAGATGAGTAATACCAATTTTATGTAAAGCTACATAAAATTATGAATTAATTAAGTCACCTATTCTTGATTTACAGTAAACTCTGATTAAAATTTTATTCTATGCAACTTCATAATTCTAGAATTTTTAGTTTAGGAATAGTCAAATCCTCAAGTTTTATTCTTGATTATTGTAAGTTATTTAAAAAAAATGTTGATTTTCTAGCTTGAAATTTCATCAAAGCAAAAGATTTTAATCGTGCTTTAATAACTACAGGAAGAGAAGTATTTCCCCATCAAAAAGACTACTTAAATCTCTAATTTAGATCATGTCCGGTAGCATCGGTATTGTATAGCAAAGGTAGGGAACAGGAAACAGGCAACAAGGAACAACAGGCAGGAATATTTAAGGGCAATAAAAAAACTTAAATTTCCTGTAGATATTCACCCTTCGATTTACACAAACGATACCAGCGAACATGATATTATTAGTCTCTTGAACACTTGGATAAATTACCTAAAATCAATGTCATTTTAACTTATAAAAAATTAAAAGTCTCCCACTGAATTATCACACAAATTCACTTAAGCTATTGATAATTTTCAGAATGAACCTTAATTTCAGGTAATATAATAATTAACCCTTGAATTGATTAGCTTACTAACTGAATCTCTTAGATATTGGTTCTCCTAAAATCAATACTTACTTTGTCGATTTTGACTCGAATTGCACTATCAAAAATGGTTATAGCGTTTCTCAATCTAATGAAGTACATTTATCTTTATGTTGTATTCTATTCCCTATTCCCTATTCCCTATTCCCTATTCCCTCAAACCAAAGATTTTTGTACCTCACCAGCATGGGAATTGCTATAGTATAAATGTTCATGTTTTTGTTCGTAGCAAATAGTTAGAATATGTCTAACATCTAACTAAAATAGACCAAACAAAGCATCAATTAGTTCCCTGACAAATCTTCAGAAACTGCTATTTCTTACCTTCAATTTGACTCGCTGTATTTTCCGGAAAAAACTTTTTCCTAAAGCTTCAGCTAATGATAAACTTAAAGCAAATTTTCTCCCTGTCATTAGAGAAAATACCAGCTACTACCCACCAGATGTTACAATCTTAAAGTAATTAAACTCCGGTTTACTACTGAAAAATTCAATTTCCAATTTGATCATCAATTAGAAGTTTCTAACTATCAGATCAATATTATTTTTAGCATTAAACCAAGAATCAGTTCGTACAAATAGTATTCTGTACTATCAGCAATTTAGCTGATCTTTTTCTCAAGCATATAGCAATCGGAAATAGATTGCGGGTAATCAAAAAGTAGAGAAAAAACTGAAACTCTTACCTGTTCCCAGTTAAGTGTTCCCTGTTCCCTATTCCCTGTTCCCTAAAAGCGGTAAGATTTTTATACACAAATAAAATAGGATTGCTATAGATACTAACAATTATAATCGAGGTTAGCTTTATGGACCCATTACTTGAAGGTGGTGCTGCTATACAAGAGCGTGATTACACCTTAATAATTGACAAAAGTAAAGATATGTATAAACCTGACTCTCCCATAGGTAAAATGCCCTGGGATATAATGCAAGAGTCAGTAATTAAATTAGCAAGTGAATGTGAGAAGCTAGATTTGGATGGACTTACAGTTTACCTATTCTCAGACTACTTTAAAAGATATGACCAAGTTACGTCTACCAATTTAGCTCAAATCTTCCTAGAAAATCAACCTTCAGGTAAAACTAATTTAGCAGATGCTTTAAAGGATGCCATTGATAATTATTTTCAGCGACGTGCTTTAAAAATAGCAAAGCCTAATGGCGAAACTATTTTAGTAGTTACTGCTGGAGAAATAGAAGAACCAGAAAGAGTCAAGCAAATTATCATTTCTGCTGCTAATAATTTACAGCAAGATGAAGAATTAGGTATTTCCCTGATTCAGGTAGGAAATAAACCAGAAGTTACTAACTTTTTTCAACTTTTAGATAATCAACTACAAGCAGTAGGAGCTAAATTTGATATTTGTCATACTGTAACTATTGAAAATCTAGAAAAGATGAGTTTAATTGATGTCTTAATCAATGCTATATTTAGCTAATATACCAAAGGAATATTAGCTAAATTATCCGTCAACTACAACTATTAGTCATCATTATTTTGTCTTTCTTGACCAAGATTGTAAATTTACAGAGAAAATATTTACTAAAATCTAAAAGCAGTAAGACTTAAAGACATTTTAATTTATAGAAATCCGCCCATAGGTTGCGGGTAATTAAAAAGTTGAAACTCCTACCTGTTCCCAGTTAATTCTTCCTTATTCCCTAACAAGCAGCAAGATTTGTGCCACGAATAAAATAGTAGATAGAGAGTTATTCAATAGATATATTCGGAGATATTTAAGTGGCAAATATTTGTCGAGTATTTCTTCTTCCTGATTCCCTATTTTCTATTCCCGTAAGTATTCAGCTATTAGCAAGGAAAATGAAACTAAATAGCTAAATTTAGCTGATGATGTCCGCTTTTACCTAGACTTTTAATTCTCGCTCAACCTCAATCCTAATTCCTCCTAATAAATGGAATAAATCAGGAAAAATGAAAGCTATTAGCCTTAGCTCCTCCCCAGGAAGAAAGAGGCTAGCTGACCTTTGAATACTTACCTATTTCCTATCTCCTTTTTCTATTTCCTGATAAATTCAATTTCTTACATTCAAGAATTTTCTGTTGCTCCCTGAAACCATAAATTTTTGATCACTGCTTTTAAATATAATCTGACTGGAAACTGGTAATAATCAATTACAATATTAACAATAATAGTCAGATGAGATACAAAAGTAAGACCCGTCCAAAAAATCGGTAGCCAACATAAAGGAGTACCAGGTATAGGCGCAAAAAAGTAAGCAGTTAATCCGATTAACGTAGTTGGTAATAGTACAAATCCAACAGCTAATAATTTGATTAACCAACTCCATTCTACTTGAGGATGATTAGCTTTCCATTTTTCACCATTCCATCGCCAACTTAAAGGAGAAGAACTATCTGCCATGTGCAATGATTGTTTGACCAGATCGGGTATAAAAATATGGTTACAAAAGTTACAAGAAAAAGCCTCCATTAAAGTCATTGCTGAAATGTCACCATGATAGCATACAGGACAAGTATAAACTTCCTCAATGCTCAAATTTTTATTAAAATTCTTGGGGCTAGACATACTACTTTAAAAATCTACAAAAATAACTAAATACGATAAATTTTAAACAGCAAACACTAAATCGATCTAGGGGGGTGTGATAATTCTTAACTTTTATTTAATTAAGCATCAATTAACATTAGCAAAATAGTATTTTTATATATTTTGATTTCCCTAAATTTAAGAAAAAAATATGTGGTTTGATACTATAAATACTGGGATAAATTATTTGCAAAATTTACGATAACAAATGTTCGATAATTTTTATATAAAAGTAAAACACACATCTAAATTCATAAACTGTTTTGGTTTACCGAAATAATTAATAGTTAAACAATTAGATAATTTAGATAATTAGATAATTCAGGTTTACAGCAGTTTCGGAGTTAGTGAGGTACAGAGTTTTATGACTTTAGTAAATATGAAAGAGATATTAGTTTTCAACTGTACCTCACCATCCTAAAAAGTGCTGTAAAGCCGCCCCTTTCCAGGGTAAAAAAAGAAATATTTTCCTGATTAGCGTCAATCCTCTACCTTTTAGAGGTAATTATCAATTATCCATTAATCAAAAAACCCTACAGTTTTTCCTTATTTAAAATTTTCCTATTCTATTCATTAGCAGCCAACCCCTGACAAAGATAAGTTTTTTACCTTTAATCTCAAAGAAGTGTGAGGAGTGTGGGGAAAGGTAGAAGTTTTGAGTAATTTATTTTTATAAAAAAATAGATTTTTAATAACCCCTGTAAGCCCCCTGTTCCCTATATTGATATGATATTAACAAACAAATATCAAAGAGGAAAAAAGTCAAATTGGTCAAACATAAATCATCTAAATTACTAAACAATTCCTGGCAGTCCATTATTCAATTCCTTGGTTTATTTTCTCTGTGCTGTTTTCTAGTCATTAGTTGCAGCCAACCTCAGAATAACCCCGATAATACTCCCACAACACAAACAAACACAAATCGCATTACCATCGGTACAACCCTCAAACCTCGGACAGTCGATCCAGCAGACGCCTACGAAGTAATATCCGGCAACCTACTTTATAATCTAGGCGATCGCCTCTACGGTTACAAATTAGGCACAACAGAACTTGTACCCCAACTAGCAACCGAAATGCCAAAAATTAGCGAAGATGGGACAACATATACTATTCCGATTCGTCAAGGGGTAACATTCCATGATGGTACATCCCTCAACGCCGAAGCAATGGCCTTCTCCCTCAAACGTTTTATTGAAAATGGCGGTCCACCTTCCTCCTTATTAACTAATACTGTTGAGTCAGTAGCAGCCACAGGCGAATATGAATTAACAATTAAATTGAAAAAACCCTTTGCAGCTTTTACTCCTTTATTAGCATTTTCTGGTCTATGTGCTATTTCTCCTCAAGCCTA
Source organism: Trichodesmium sp. (assembly GCA_051439685.1). Classification (GTDB taxonomy): domain Bacteria; phylum Cyanobacteriota; class Cyanobacteriia; order Cyanobacteriales; family Microcoleaceae; genus Trichodesmium. The sequence goes on along the minus strand of JBFRWR010000857.1, from coordinate 10,957 downwards.
TACAATAGGAGAAAATCAATTTAAACCAGATACATTTATTGGTACTGGTCCCTATAAATTAGCTGAGTATGGTACTGACGTTTTAAGATTAGATACATTTGCAAATTATTGGGGAGAAAAAACCAAAAATCAAGGAATAGACATTCAAATATTTTCTAGTTCAGCCAACCTATTTAATGCCTTTAAAACAGGAGCTATTGACATAGCTTATTTTACTCTAGACACAGACCAAATTAGCAACTTAGAACAAGAAGCAGCCAGTCAAGGATGGCAAGTAATTTCTGCAGATGGCAAAACAGTTAATTATATGGTTTTGAATCTTAATTCCGAACCATTAAATAATCAAGCAGTCAGACAAGCTTTAGCTGCTATTATTGATAGAAAATTATTAAATGAACGAGTATTACAAGGAAAAGCAGAACCAGTTTATAGCCTAATTCCCACAAAATTTGATGATTACAAACCAGTATTTCAAGAAAACTATGGAGATGGAAATTTCGACAAAGCCAAAGAACTATTAACAGCAGCAGGATATACTCAAAATAGCCCAGCAAAAATAGAAATTTGGTATGCTGCAAATTCCACTAAAAGACAATTAACAGCCAGTACATTAAAAGCATCCGTAGACCAAAAATTAGACGGTTTAATGGAATTAGAATTAAATAGCGTAGAAGCAGCTACCGCCTTTAAAAATTTAGATAAAGGAGTATATCAAACCTTTATTTTAGATTGGTATGGAGACTTTGTTGATGCCGATAACTATATCCAACCATTTTTAGAATGTACCAAAGGAACATTAGAAAAAGGTTGTGAAGAAGGAGCTAGTCAATTTCAAGGATCATTCTATTATAGCGATCGAATCAATCAATTAATACAGCAACAACGTCAAGAACAAAACCCAGAAAAACGCCAAGCTATTTTCATAGAAATTCAAGAATTATTAGCAGAAGATGTTCCTTTTATTCCACTATGGTTAGATAAAGATTATGTATTTGCTCAGAAGAATATTAATGGAGTTAGTTTAGAACCAACTCAGCAATTTCCTTTCTCGACAATTAGTAAATCATAAGGTAAGTATTCAGGAGTAAGCAAAATAGCCATTAGTTGTCAGTTGTCAGTTCTCAGCTTTTCCTGCGGAATGCTACGCAAACAGCAATAATATCTCCCCTTTAAAATGAATATAGAGCTAACTTTTAGACTTTTTTAGTAAGTTTAATTCTCGCCTAATCATACCATTTTGAAAAAAGAATGTTACGAATAGTAAGGGTTCTAAAAATATTTTACAGGAGATGCCCTTTTGACAAATAAGGATGATTGACGACCTAAAAAATGGTATTGAAGCAATTCATTCTGACTCCTGACTCCTGACTCCTGACTCCTAAAAATTCCCCTAGCTATTTGTAGCAAACATTTATCAAATTGGTATAATATCCCTCAAGAAAATGGTTTAAATAAAGCTTTTATTCCCCATCAAGAGCAATATAGCAATCCGCTCATAGGTTGTAACAAATTAAAAATAAATAAAAAAGTTGAAACTATCACCTATTCCCTAAAAAACAGTAAGATTTTTGCCACTAATAAAATAGGATTTCTATAGCTGATAGCTGACGGCTGAATGCTTATTTTAGTAGTCAATAAAAGCTTGATTAATTGCACCATAATTCAATCTTAAACAATATTTTTATTCAGAGTTGGGCGCATCCTATTATTCTTGAATAAGAAATAAGATAATTCGACTTTTAACCTAAGCTATTCACCCGTCAGCTAACAGCCATCAGCTATCAAGTATGAAAGGAGAACAAAAGTTATCCTAACCAAATTAGTGATCAGCTAACTTGATAAATCTAGTAGTTATTACTTTCAAAAGCTGAATTTCAATAATGGATAATTGATAATTGATAATTGATAATTAGGGTTTGCTGAAAAAAGTCTTATGGGTGAGGGTAGGAGACAGGAGACAGGAGACAGGAGAAAAGGTATGGGAGCGAGGAGGTAGGAGTAAGAATTGTAAGAATGATTTTTCTGCCCAACTCTTGCCTAAATACCCTCCTTTTTGAGCGTGAATATCTCAAAACCGGGCACTTTTTTTGACCTAAAAAAGTCCAATACCTTTATCTATCAATACTTTTAGATTTAATCAGCAGAGCAATAATTACCTATCCCTAAAAGGGATTGGATTGAATAAAAGGAACATAAATTCATTGTTTCTCCACGGCGAGTGAGAGGCTTTAAACCTTAATTATTCGGTAAAAATATTTACCTGGAAAATATGAAAGCTTTTTCCGCAGCATTCCGGAACAGAAATACTAATAGCTGAATACTTACCCTTTAACTATGTAAAATACTTTTTATTTTCTAGAAAACTAGCGGGCAAGATGCCCGCACTAAATCTGTTTTTTCTATCTCTTCTTAACTCTTCAAACTAAGGAATAAGAACAAAATAAAACCCGATAAAATTAATTACCCTCAAAAGAGTTAATCAGCATAAACCATAATTTCCCCATCTTATTTAATTTCTGTTCCTAACGTAAAAAACAACTAACCATCCACAACACCAAAAAAGTCACCAAAGTAATAAATATTTCCGCCGTCAAACCAGTTGCCAAAGCAGTCAATATTCCCCCTAAAACCAACCCTAAAACTAAAGCAGCAACCGTCAACAATACAGAACGGCCAAACTTATTTTCCTTACGATTAAGAAAATAAAGACAACCACCAACACCCAAAGCCAAAGTCAACTGCAAAGCAGAAGGTTGACTTACCCCAGAATAAATACTAATTGCACTCAAAACCACATATACACCCGTTGGCCATAGAATATCAGCTTGACTAGGAGTATCAATTAACTTTTGTAACCAAACAGGGCCTTGATTACTTTCCCCTGAAGTCACAGCATCAGCAGCCTTTTTTACTTGCTTTTCTGGAAAACGAATCCGCTCAGGCACCTTAATCTTACCCTCCTGACGCAACCTTAAACGATCCATCAAAATAGCATCATAAGCAGCTTCAATACTTTGTATAACTTTCTGATCCTCACTATTCTCTCGCTTCAAACGTTCCTTTGCTGCTTGAATTTCGTCAAAAGAAGCATCCTCATTCAGACCAAGTTGTTGATAATGACTTTGATTACTCATCGCAATTTATTAATAAAATTTTAAACTAAGATACACTATGGTTAATTCTAGTATTCTAATCTTATCCATTTTTCCATAAATCTGCCTGACAACCTCAATTAGGTTCTGCTGAAAAAATTGATTGGTAGAGGTAGGACACAGGGACGCGGTGATGCGGGGACGCGGAGACACGGGGACGCGGAGACACGGGGACGCGGAGACGCGGAGACACGGAGACGGGGAGATTCGATAATTGAGTAATTACAGCCCATTCCAGGTTTATAGGGACATTAGCAATAGTATTTTAAATAGGGCTTGCTAGTGTCTAGTTGCAAAAATTAGTAATATTATTTTTTTGCTGAATTTATTGGGCTTCAAGCTTTTTTTATTGGCTTAATAAGTATATGAATTTATACAATTAGACACTAGATTCAGTCTAAAAGCATTTACAAGAACTAAGATGCCTTTTTAGCTCTGGAAAAAGTGCAAGGTTTTAACTCCAAAAGGTTCAAAAAGTTCCGATTAAAGGCTGACTAAGGCAGAAAAATTAAGGGACTATTCTTCCTGCTACCTCCTCTATCACTCTCATTTCTGCTGACTCCTGACTCCTGACTCCTACCCTCATATAGAATCCGGTTGAATACTTACTATATACTTACGGGATTAGGGGGATTAGGGGGTGTGGGGAGTGTGGGGAGTGTGGGGAGTGTGGGGAGTGCGGGGAGTGTGGGGAGTGTGGGGAGATTCAATATTAAAGTCTAGTTATGAACATATATTATATAACCGGATTCTATATCACACCTCACCTATGCTTTACCCAAATCTTTCTTAACATTTCTCAAATAGTAGGGATTAGGCAGCAGAGAGTATGGAAAGGGCGGTATCAAGTAGGAATCATAAATGCTGGTAAAAGTCAAGCTATCTGCTGTTATTAAATCTCGAAACCATTAACCAATGAGGCTTTCAAGATTGTAAATAATTATGTAGGTAATAGATAGGGGAAAAAAAGAAATAATATTTCCTGATCTTCAATCCCCTCGGTTTTAGCCAGAGGTAATTATCAATTATCAATTAATGAACCTCTCCCCGTCTCCGTATCTCCACGTCTCCGCATCAATCAAAACTAGCAAGTTAGATATGTACAAGCTTATTACTTATCAGTCTTAACCCCCTCCAAACCACTAACTATTCCTGACCACTGTACCCTTTTCATTTTGTTACGACGATAAGAAAAAAAGTAGTCCGGTTCCTGATAAGTACAATAAGGAGCGATCGCCATTTGTTCATTAGTAATACCCAAACCTTCCAACTGTAAAGCATTAACCAGACGTACATCCAAGCCAACCTTTCCCGGCTCAGGATCAGCAAAAATAGGCGAATTAGGCAAAAGCTCCAGAAAATCTAAAATATCCTTAATAGTTCCATTCTCTTTTTCTGGAACAATAGTAGCTCCCACCTCAGCAGCCACCTCCTCAGAAACCTGATAAACATTTCCAGCAATAGCAGGGCCAAGAACAATCAGCAAATCAGACAATTTACTCCCAATGGCCTGAAAACCAGCCAGCGCTTCAGGGACAATTTTGGCAGCAGTACCGCGCCACCCAGCATGAATAGCAGCGACTTGTCCAGTTTGTCGATCAGCAATTAAAACAGGTATACAGTCAGCGCTACATACCCAAACCGCTTGTTTTGCTTTTTCAGTTAATAGACCATCTCCTTCAATATAATTGCCTTCAGTCTCAGGAGTAGCTTTACCTGTAGTCAGTACAATATTTCCATGTACTTGTTTGACACGAAATACTTCAGCAGCAGGATGTAGGACTTCTACTAATTCTGTCGGTGTGCTATAGAGAAAATGATGGGTAAAAAAACCATGAGACCAGTTTTGCAAAAGGCTACAAGTGAGGTAAGGTAGTTCTTCCCATTCCCGCCAATGCCAGGTTACATCATTTTTACTGAAAGCTTGATAAGAGTTGTTGAGTTTTTGTGAATCGGACTCAGTGGTAGTCATTAGAATCAAAGTGTATTAAGTTTAGATTTTCATTGTGACATTATTAGAGACTATCCTTAGCTACCACCTCAAGTTCGGATGCTTCAGAAAATGTAAGAAACCCACTATTTCCCTCACCGCAATAAAAGGAAATTTCTAGCACCTCAACTTTGGGTGCTTCAGAAAATGTAAGAAACCCACTATTTCCCTCACCGCAATAAAAAGGAAATTTCTAGCACCTCAAGTTCGGGTGCTTCAGAAAATGTAAGAAACCCACTATTTCCCTCACCGCAATAAAAAGGAAATTTCTAGCACCTCAAGTTCGGGTGCTTCAGGAAATGCAAGAAAACCACTATTTCCCTCACCGCAATAAAAGGAAATTTCTAGCACCTCAAGTTCGGGTGCTTCAGGAAATGTAAAAAAACCACTATTTCTAGCACCGCAAGTTCGGGTGCTTCAGGAAATGTAAGAAAACCACTATTTCCCTCACCGCAATAAAAGAGAAATTTTAGGGAAATAATCTGTCAAAATCTTACAGAGATATTCATTTCACCATGCAAATAAAAAAATTGTCAGAATTTAATCCAAAAAAATTCACAGACTCCATATCAAATATTCAGACAAGCAAAACCAAGGAAAAACCAACCACCTCATCCCCCAAGCATCTCCATATTTATTCCAGCCTACCCTCAACAAATCAAACCCTGTGGGAAAAAATCAACTCAGGAGCATTACCAGGAACAACAGTCATAGCCACCCAACAAACAGCAGGGCGAGGCCAATGGGGCAGAAAATGGATATCAAGCATCGGTGGACTATATATCTCCGTAGCGATCGCCCCCAACATACCCATATCCCAAACACCTCAACTAACCCTATCCACAGCTTGGGGTATAGCCTCAAATTTGCAAAACCATAACGTACCAGTTAAAATCAAGTGGCCTAACGACCTCATCCTAGAAAACCGAAAATTAGGAGGCATTCTCACAGAAACCAGAATCAAAAAAGCAAAAATTGCTTGGGCAGTCATTGGTGTAGGGATTAACTGGTCAAACACCGTACCAGAAACAGGAATTAATCTGCAAAGCTATTATAGAAACCAACCTCAACCAGAAATATCCTCTCTAGAAAAGTTAGCCGCAATAATTTTTCAGGGAATAGACTGTGGCATCAAAGAACTATTAGCATCAGGAATAGATAATATCTTACCCGACTATAATCAACTACTAATAAACATAGGGCAAGAAATCTCAGTCAAAAATCAGATATATAAAATAGTAGAAGTGACATCTACAGGCGAATTAAAAGTAAAAATTAAATCAGACCCAGCTATTCCAGAAACTCAGTCGTCTCACTTATCCTCAGAAATATATCTCAAACCAGGTGAAATAAATTTAGGCTATGGCCAAAAATAAACATTCTATTACCGAAATAATTAATAATTAAACAATTAAACAATTAAATAATTAGATAATTCACGCCTTGAAGCCTCCCCTTTCCAGGGAAAAAAATAAATATTTTCCTGATTAGCGTCAATCCTCTCCCTAAAACCGAGAGGTAATTATCAATTATCCATTATCCATTATCCATTATCCATTATCCATTATCAATTATCCATTATCAATTATCCATTAATGCCGAACTTCCCAGCAGTGATATAAACTGTTTAATTGTCGATTAAAGCCAAGTAGTGTGAGGAAATAATGCCACTAGAAAACCAAAACCTATCAATTCAGCCTAACGCCGAACCACAGGAAATAACAAAAGAGCAAAAGCAAAACTTAACTCAGACCAAACTTCTAACTCACAAGTCTCTGATGCAACTAGGTTGTTGTCTAGCTAGTTTAGGAATGCTGAGTAGAGGCATAGTTTTAGCCGAAATGGTTTTGGAAATAGAGGTATACGACTACGAGCCATCATACCAACCAGCTCCAGTAGATAGTTATTCTCCCCAAACATCCTATTCAGCACCATCCTATTCACCAGCACCATCCTATTCACCAGAACCATATTACGCGCCAGAACCATATTACGAACCAGAACCATATTATTCTGCATCACCCAGCTACTCAGAACCATATTACTCTCAACCAGCACCCAGTTATTACGCACCAGAACCATATTACTCTGCATCACCGAGTTACGCAGAACCCTACTACTACGCACCAGAACCAGAACCATATTACTCTCAACCAGCACCCAGTTATTACACACCAGAAACATATTACTCCCAACCAGCACCCAGTTATTACACACCAGAACCATATTACTCCCAACCAACACCCAGTTATTATCCACCAGAACCAGAACCAGAACCAGACACTGGAATTTATCTACCCAAAACCTTATATGTAGCACCTCCGACTAATACCACTCTCAACCTATCAAAAAAACCAAAAGGTAACTTACCACTTGTAACATTACCCAAACCCAAGAAACCTTACACATACGAAACTTCCACCAAAGCTTATATAGATGATACAGACTATCAAACAGGTGCAACAGATAGTTATCAACCACCAAGTACAGTAGTCTTCTCAGAACGTTCCACAGGACAAGTTGCCGAATATCCAGCAACTAACAAAAACTGGAGTGCTGTCGCCGAAAACAAAAACTGGAGCGCACCAACTCAGACTAATAACTGGAGTGCCACAAACGCAACAAATAATTGGAGTTCCCCATCCAATAATTCCTGGAGTGGAGAAACTCAGCAAAATTACTATTCTCAAAATAACTATCAAAACTCATCCTACGATAATAGCTATTACTCATCAAACAATAGTTATTATTCCAACCCCTCCTATAATCAAACAAATTATTACTCAAACTCATCCGCCAGTCAAAACAGTTATTACTCCAACACCTCCTATGCACCCAACCATTACTCAGACTCTTATCAGGGAGTAGAAGTCGCAGCAGTCTTACCCGCTCAAGTTCAGGGATTATTTGATAATCCCATATCCCAGTCAGGTTTAGCTTATTACAAACGCACCATGCGACCTCCCGCAGTCCCAGGAAATGGCAACACCAGTTTAATATTCCCTCTATCCATTCCCGCACCCATCACCTCATTATTTGGTTGGAGACAACATCCAGTATTAGGTTATAAAAAGTTTCACACAGGAACAGACTTAGGAGCGCCAACCGGAACCCCAGTAGTTGCCACCTATGCAGGTCAAGTAGCGATCGCCGACTGGTTAGGCGGTTATGGAGTCACAATCGTCCTAGACCACCGGAAAAAATCATTAGAAACTCTCTACGGTCACTTATCAGAAATATTTGTGAAACCAGGAGAGTTTGTACAACAGGGTGAAGTTATTGGAAGAGTTGGTAATACGGGAATGTCTACAGGTCCCCACTTACATTTTGAAATGCGACAATTTACCAAGGATGGGTGGATGACAAAAAACCCAGATAGTCATATTAAGTTTGCTTTAGCCAATTTAATGACAGCATTGAAAGTGACAGAAATACCAGCAGTACCCGAAATTAGTATTAATGAGTTGGTAAAACAGACCAAAGAATTAGATTCTGGGAATCCGCAACTACCACCATTACCACCTGGTTTTGAAGTACCTATTCCTGACTTAGAACCACCAATTTTTGAATTGACAAAAGCCTCAGAAAAGTCTGATGAAGATGTCAAAATTAGTTTAAATGAAGAGGAGAAAAAAGTAGTGGAATAAAGGTAAGCATTCAGCAGTCAGCTATCAGCTTTAATAGCAAAAATTCCAAACTTGGTAGGGGTTTGGTAACCAAACCCCTACCTATATGCCAGAATGTGAAGTTGAGGAAAGTCAAAAATCAAAATTAGGATTTAATGGGGAATATTTTACACTATTAACTTGTAATTAAAATAGAGCGATCGCTCTCACCTGAATCCTTAGCATCTTCCAGCATATCTAATTTTTAAGAACGGAGTAGAGAGCTACGGAATAGAGGAAATAATATATACTCTCTCGCGGAGAAAACTGTAGATTTTAAACACATAAGTATTTCATCGTTTATCATTACATTAAAACTTAACTCAAACTTCCCAATCTTCTACATTTCATTCACTAATCCTTTGAAATTCAGCAACATTATGAGTGACTAAAATTAAATCATTAGCTATAGCGATTGAAGCTATTTGTAAATCATAAAGCCCGATGGGTGTTCCCACTTTTTCTAACCTTGTCCGAATCTCCCCATATATTTCTGTTTATCATCGAAAGGCAAAGACATAAACCTACTTAAAAAGATTCGTTGTTGAATTAAATTTTGTTGTGAATTTTTGACTTTTTATTCCTCCATAAAATAATTCGGCTTTGACGACAGAACAGACCACTATATCTCGCGGATTATGACTTTCTAATCTCTGTTTTAAATTGTGATTTAAGCCTTTTAAATCAACAATACAAACATTATTATCTAATAAATAAATCATTCAAATAATTCTCTCTGCTCAAAATTACCTTGAGAATGTCTGACAAAAGTTTCATCTTGAATACTCCCATAAGTGTTTTCAATAAACTCATGCCAAGACTGATTTTCAAGTTGATTATTATCTTGAACTAAATTAATCATTGTCCCCAAAACCTGTTTTTCTTCTGGGGTTAAACTGTTAATAATTTCTGCTAGGGATTTAACTAATTTTAAATTCATAAAAACCTCTAATAATTACTTTAGGAGAATGATTGGTAGTCTATTGAGACTAAGTGCTTTACTATCTCTCTTACAATGGAAGTATAGCATAGCAGTTTTGAAGTGCAGAATGCATATTATGTCAGCTTGAATGCTTATACTTTACTGATAGTAAAGCAGAGATATAGCAGAAGACAGAACGGTTTCTTCCATTAGATATAACTACATTTTTAGAGCTATTTGATAAATTTTCCGACGGGATAGATTAATTTTTTCAGCAAGTTGGCGACTCGCTTGGGAACGAGAAATTCCTTGGGCAAAAAGTTCTTGTAACTCCTGTTTAATAGTATCTTCTGATAATACTTGTAATTCTGGTTCAGCACCTGCAATAACAATCGTAAATTCCCCTTTTGCTTGATTATTTTGATAATGAATAATTGCTTCTCCAACTGTTCCACGCCAAAATTCCTCATGGAGTTTTGTTAGTTCTCTTGCCAAAACTATTTTTCTATCTCTACCTAATATTTTAGCTAAATCTTCTAGACTTTCTAAAAGTCTATAAGGAGACTCATATAAAACTATAGTTTCTAATGAGTTAGATAATTGTTCTAGTTGTTCTTGCCGTAGTTTAATTTTAGTAGGTAAAAAACCGATAAATATAAATTTGTTGGTTGGTAGTCCAGAGGCACTTAATCCTGTAATAATAGCAGTAACTCCTGGTATTGGTACGACAGAAATATTTGCTTCCACACAAGCTTTTACTAATTCATATCCAGGATCGGATATTCCTGGCATTCCCGCATCAGTTACTATAGCTATTGTTTTCCCTTGATTTAGTTTTTCTATTAATTCAGGTATACGACTTTGTTCGTTATGTTGATGGTAACTTAACTGTGGAGTTTTAATTTGAAAATGTTGTAATAATTTGCCTGTGTGACGAGTATCTTCTGCTGCGATTAAGTCTACTTTTTGTAATGTTTGAACAGCTCTAAATGTTATGTCTTCTAAATTGCCTATTGGTGTACCAACTATATACAGAGTTCCTGAATTTACTTCACTCATAAAACGTTTATTATACTCAAAAAAATCTACTTCTAATTTATAGTAGTGGATTGTTTCATCTTAAATGTTGCAATAGATGTAGGTTGGGTTGAGGGACGAAACCCAACAAAAATCTTTCTCCCCTACTCCCCTACTCCCCCACTCCCCTACTCCCTAATGCACTATTTTA
>JBFRWR010000856.1:0-6455 GCA_051439685.1 Trichodesmium sp. | reverse complement strand
AATGTAGGGGCAATTCACGAATTGCCCCTAATGACTCTCCAAGTCAAGCAAATTAAACAGACATTACATCTGCTTTCACATGGCTAACAGTAGCTAAAGCTTCCACCAAACTACGAACTGCAGCTATCATCGCCACTTCATCATTCAGTTTATTAATAGCAGAACCCACACCAACGCCAGCAGCACCAGCAGCGATCGCTAATGGAGCAGTAACATTAGAAATACCAGAAGCACACAACACAGGTATACTGACAGCACGAGAAATTTCATAAGCTGCTGCGATAGTAGGAGCAGCTTTTTCAATTAAACCCAAAGTTCCAGGGTGAGTAGGTTTAGCAATGACAGCACCTTCAGTTTGAATAATATCCGCACCTGCTGTTACTAACTCAGTAGCTAGTTGTACTTGGCGATCTAATTCTAAAAGATGAGGAACAGTTACAGAAAGAGTAATATTCGGTAAAAGTTTGCGAGTTTCTTGAGTTAACTGTAAAACTTCCTCTGCTTCAAAGCGCATTCCTTGAGCGTAGAATGCCTCATAGTTACCAATTTCAATTAAGTCAGCACCCGCTTCTACTGCTGGTACAAATTTAGCAGCTTCAATAGCAGAGACACAAATAGGCAAATTAGTTAAATTGCGTGCCATCTCTACTAAACTAGGATCGGCAGCAATATCAAGGAAGGTTGCTCCACCTAAAGTTGCAGCTTTAACAGTTGCTGCGACTCTATCTTTGTCGAAATTAGTCAAACCACTAATCACTTTTAGGGCTTGGCCATTTTTTAATGCAGTCTGTAATCTAGATTCAGTCATCATTGAAATTCATCCTTTTGGTAATAATTTTCTTCACATTAAAAAAATGATAACCTTGTAGGGACGTTGCATGCAACGTCCCTACTGTAAATTATTAAATACTTGTCTCTGTTCCCTGTTCCCTGTTCCCTATTCCCTCTTTTCTTATGAACAATCAACAATTTTCAGTAATCTCTGATACTTATCACTATTGGCTAAAAAATGCTCATGTACCTGTGTGTCTTATCGAAAGAGAATTAGATATCTCAAGTCAAACTAGGGAAGGTTTGTCTTTAGTAAATATAGAAATTAAAGAGGGAGTCATCACACAAATTGTCCATTCTTCAGCAGACTTGCCTTCAACTGGGGACATTCCTACTGTTGACCTCAGAGGTGGAATGGTATGGCCATGTTTTGTGGATATGCACACTCATTTGGATAAAGGACATATTTGGGAGCGATCGCCTAATTCAGATGGTAGTTTTAATGGTGCTTTGGATGCGGGTGCTAGGGATGCGGGAAAATATTGGAATGCTGAAGATATTTATCGTCGGATGGAATTTGGTCTTAAATGTAGTTATGCTCATGGTACAAAAGCTATTCGGACTCATCTTGACTGTTTTGCAGAACAGGCAAATATTAGTTTGGAAGTATTTCAAACATTACAAAAAGAGTGGGAAGGTAGATTAATATTACAACCTGTTTCTTTGGTTACTGGGGATTATTATCTTACTCAAGCAGGAGAAAAGTTAGCGGATAAAATTGCTGATATTGGTGGGATATTAGGAGCGGTTCCATTTATGAGTTCAGATATAGATAATGAATTAGATAAATTATTTAGTTTGGCGAAAGAAAGACAATTAAATTTAGACTTACATACTGATGAAAATGGAGACCCTAATTCTAGAGTTTTATATAAGGTTGCTGAAAAGGCAATTAATCATCAATTTTCTGGGAAAATTATCTGCGGACATTGTTGTAGTTTGGCTGTACAAACTCCCGAACAAGTAACAGAAACTCTGGAGTTAGTTAAGGAAACTGATATTAGTATTGTCAGTCTGCCAATGTGTAATCTTTATCTCCAAAATCGGCAAGATAATTATACTCCGAGATGGCGGGGTGTGACTTTATTACATGAGTTAAAAAAACAAGGAATTTCTGTTGCTATTGCCAGTGATAATTGTCGCGATCCGTTTTTTGGATTTGGCGACCATGATGTTTTAGAAGTATTTAATATGTCAGTGAGAATTGCTCATTTAGATATGCCTTATGGAGATTGGCCGAATAGTGTGACTAAGACTCCTGCCGATTTAATTGGTTTACCTAATATTGGCAGAATTAAAGTTGGATTGCCTGCGGATTTAATTCTATTTAAAGGTAGGAATTTTAGCGAACTTTTATCACGGTCTCAACATGATAGAGTTGTTTTGAGAAATGGTTTAGCTATTGATACAAATTTACCGGATTATTGTGAATTAGATAGTTTATTTTCGGAATAGTAATTTATCAACTATTTTCGATTTAAGTAATATCTAAAAAAAAAGACATAATTTTATACTTTAGGTCTTAGTAATAGCTAAAAAAAAAAGACATAATTTTATACTTTAGGTCATTTTTTTTATCTAAAAAGACTAGCGGATTTACTAAAAATAAGAATATATTGTTTAACAACAACAAGCTGAAATCTCATATCTCTAATAGTAAAAAATTAATTTTATATCTGTGATTTAGATTGAAATTTAATACCTAACTCAAATCTAGATTACGAAACGTTAGAGATAGCTTAGTTGGAAGCAAACAAATATAAACTGAGAGAAAAATATCAATGGCTAATCTAAATATTACAGATTTAAACCCAGAATTAATGGCTGAAGCTATTGCTAATGCTAAAGCACGTCGCCAAAATGCTATTTCAGACATTTCCGAGCAAGAAGCAGCAGAAGTTGTAGGTGGTTTAGATACTATTAGCACCGTTAATTGTAAAGGGTGGATATGTCCACCAATTATATTTGGATTAATCTACTATCCAGAGCCAAAATTTGCAATTCAGTAGTCAGTAAAGTAGTGTTGCTGAATGTGTAACAGTTTAGTCTCAAATATCTGATATTGATTCAAACAATATTAAACATACCATTATAGCAACCCTCAACTAATACTGACTTAATAATAGTTTGCTAGAGGCTCTTTCATGGAAAAATTTACCCCCGAAAAGACAACTCTGTGTCCTAGTGCGCGTCCAGAAATGCCAGATAGTAAAGTATTTGGGATTATAGGTGGTACTGTAGACAAACCTAGTCTTGCTTATCTCAAAAAACCACTACCCGTCACCGACGAAGTGATGGCATTATCTGGTTCCGTCACGCCAGCAGAAGTCTTCCGAACTGCTGCACCCTGCGCTGATAAAAGCTGTCAACATTTCGATGGGGCAAAATGTCGGTTGGCAACTCAAGTTGTAGAACAATTAACCACTGCAGTTGAACAACTACCCCCCTGTTCTATACGTTCTAGCTGTAGATGGTGGCAACAAGAAGGGAAAGCAGCTTGTATGCGTTGTCCCCAAGTAATTACAGATAACTATAGTCCGTCGGAAGTAATTAGACAGGTAGCAAAACCTGCTGTTACACAAAAGTGATAAATAATTTCGAGAAATTTAGGAATTAATTATGTCCTTAGAAAATGTTCAAGCTTTCTATGAAAGAATAGCTGACGATCAAGAGTTTCTAGCTCAATTGCAAGCTATTGAAACTAAACAAGAAAGAAAAAACATCCTGGAAGAAGCTGGTTATGACTTCACAACTGAAGAGTTAGAAGAATATACTTCTCAAATGCTAGAGTCAAGTGATGCTGAAGACAGCGTGCTAGAAGATTTGAACGACAAACAAATGGCAGCAGTTTTTGGTGGTTTAAGAGTTGGTATCATACAGGCTATCTATGGTAGCGTTAGTAGCGTTATTTTGTCGCTTCTATAACCAATATAGAACCCCTAAGCGGATCTATTTAAAATTATAGATTGAGAGTAGGGGAGTAGGGGAGTAGAGGAGCGGGGAGAGATGGAGAGATGGGGAGATGGGGTGTATTAGATATCCCGCCAAATCCAATCATCAAATCAATTATTACCCATTTTTTATGAATTACTTCTCCACCAGGGCCTATTTTCTGGAGATACCAAATGGCTTCTATATAGAAATGTCTGAGATACACAGGCTTAATCAAGCTTGAATGTGTATGCGGAGCAACTCAAGTTGTAGAAAAATTAATCACTGTAACAGATAACTATAAGTCATTAGACAGGTAGCAAAACCTGCTGCTACACACAACAAAACAAATAAGTAATTTTGAGAAATTTAGGAGTTAATTATGTCTCTAGAAAATGTTCGAGCTTTCTATGAAAGAATAGCTGATGATCAAGAGTTCTTAGATCAACTACAAGCTACTGAAACTCAAGAAGAAGGAAAAAAAATCCTCGAAGATGCTGGCTATGAATTCACTACTGAAGAATTAGAAGAATATACTTCTCAGGTGCTAGAGTCAAGTGATGCTGAAGACAGCATACTGGAAGATTTAAACGAAAAAGAAATGGCAGCAGTTTTTGGTGGTTTATCAAAAACTATTATACAACCACTCTATGGCATTGTCTGGTGGCCTCCCAAGCCTTGGCCTCCCGCGCAGCCAATGTACGGCATTGTTGTAGATACAGAGCTGATGTAAGAAGTCCTAATGTGAAACTTTGGGGGCTAGATGGTTAAATTTAGATTTTTTAGCCCCCCTTTTATAAAAAATTTAATTTAAGGATATTTTAGAAATGACTTATCGCATCAGTTACGCTGTTTGGGAAATCACACTAAAGTGTAATCTTGCTTGCCAACATTGCGGTTCTCGCGCCGGAAATACCAGAACCAAAGAACTTTCCACTGAAGAAGCTCTAGATATGGTGAAGCAGTTGGCGGAAGTAGGAATTACAGAAGTAACTCTAATTGGTGGAGAAGCCTTTTTGCGTCCAGACTGGTTAGAAATTGCTAAAGCTATTACAGATGCGGGAATGAAGTGTGGCATGACAACTGGGGGATTTGGCATTACCCTCGACACCGCGCGTCGGATGAAGGAAGCAGGTATTAGAGTAGTTTCCGTTTCTGTGGATGGTTTAGAAGAAACTCACGATCGCCTCCGGGGTAAAAAGGGTTCCTGGCAATGGGCTTTTAAAACTATTGGTAATTTGAGGCAAGCTGGTATTGCCGTTGGTTGCAATACTCAAATTAACCGTCTTTCTGCTCCAGAATTTCCCCAAATTTACGAACGTATTCGCGATGCGGGAGTTTTTGCTTGGCAAATTCAGTTAACTGTACCGATGGGGAATGCAGCAGATAATAGTGAGATTTTGATGCAGCCTTACGAATTATTGGATTTGTATCCTATGATCGCCCGTGTCACGAAACGAGCATACAAAGAAGGGGTACAAGTTCAAGCAGGCAATAATATTGGTTATTATGGCCCCTACGAAAGATTATTGCGGGGGCGGGGACAAGATAATCCCTGGGCAATTTGGCAAGGGTGCAATGCGGGGTTATCAACTCTAGGTATTGAAGCTGATGGTGCAATTAAAGGTTGTCCGTCATTGCCAACTTCTGCTTATACTGGCGGTAATATCCGAGATTATTCTCTACGGACAATTATTGAAGAGACAGAAGAGTTGCGGTTTAACTTGGGAGCAGATACTCCCCAGGGAACAGATCATTTATGGGGTTTCTGTAAAGGTTGCGAATTTGCTCAACTTTGTCGTGGCGGTTGCAGTTGGACAGCTCATGTTTTCTTTGACAAACGGGGAAATAATCCTTATTGTCATCATCGGGCTTTAACTCAGGCACAAAAAGGTATTCGGGAACGGGTTGAACTTAAGTATCAAGCAAGTGGCAATCCTTTTGATAATGGTGAATTTGCTCTGATTGAAGAACCTATTGATGCGCCTTGGCCAGAAAACGATCCGTTACATTTTACTAGCGATCGTATTCAATGGCCTGAAAGTTGGGAAGAAGAAAATGAGTCTAACCGTGAGTTAGTCGCTGTTGGTAAATAATTCAGAAGTTAATTAAATCAAAAAATAATCATAATTATGTCTGCTATTAATTCTTCAGAAAATATTTCTACAAATCAAAATCTTGACAATCAAGATGTAACTGAAAAAAACGCTTCCGAACCATTGTTACCTCGTTCTGCTTGGAATAGTCAAGTAGCTTTTTTGAGAGCGATGTTTCGGGCAAAGAAAGCATTGGATAAATTGGATAAAACTACATATTAGGATTAATTAATCAGCTATCGACAAATATCAAGTTGGTAGCTGATATTAGTCATAACAAGAATTTTCAATTAAGAGAATGCTTGAAAAGTATGAATTTTGATTTACATCCCCCCTATCCTCCTTTCCAAGCAAAAGCGAAGCAACATCTGGCTTTCCCCTTTCCAAGGGGGACGGGAGGGGGATTAAACAGGGGGAGAATACAGCGGAAAGTCCCCCTTATTAAGGGGGATTTAGGGGCTATCAACAGTATTAAAATAATTGGACAAAATTTAACATAAATAGACATTTACTATGATACACTAGATTTATGTCTAACTTATTAAACTCTAAAAAAAGGTGGCCGATCAATTGAAATGCAATCAATCAAGACTAAGT
>JBFRWR010000855.1:0-25800 GCA_051439685.1 Trichodesmium sp. | reverse complement strand
CTTTGATTTAAACAGGGAAAGGGGAAAAATAGAACAACCCTTAAAGCCGATGATTCGCTTTGGTCTACCAGTGTTTGATTCCCAGAATAATAAACGGGGGATTGTCTTGCTCAATTATTTAGGGAATTATTTGTTAAACCAACTGAAAAGTGATGCCGCAAAAGCTCCAGGAAATGTAATGCTACTCAATATTCAGGGATATTGGCTGACGGGAGTAGCAGAATCAAAGTTATGGGGGTTTATGTATGACCTTGATGACCACAAGTTCGGAAATGATTTTCCCGTTGAATGGTCGCAAATTAGCCAGCAAAAATCCGGTCAATTTTATACTAACAATGGCTTATTTACCTTTGTCACAATTTATCCCCTAGTCGAAGGGCAAAAATCCAGTACCGGGTCTCCAGAAGCTTTTGCTCCCAGTGTTAGTGAAATAGAATCTTCCGAATATTATTGGAAAATCGTTTCCCATTTATCCAGTGCCGAAATCAATGCCGAGTTAACCCCAATTCGGCAAAGAACTATCGTAATTTTTTTGGGATTAGGGGCGATCATCCTAGTAATTTCCCTGTGGTTAACCGACAGTCAAAATAAACATCGTCAAGCAAAAGGAAAAATTCAAGAACAAAATGAGTTTTTAAACAACGTCATCAATTCTCTGACTGAACCTTTTTATGTAATTAACGTTGCCGATTATAAAATTATCGCAGCGAATGCTGCTTCCCGGAAATTAGGCCATACCAGAAACACCACTTGTTATGCTTTGACTCATAAACGCAACACTCCTTGTATAGATACTGAACATCCCTGTCCCTTGGAAATACTTCAACAGACAAAACAGTCAGTAGTTGTGGAGCATATCCATTTTGATGCTTATGGCAATCCGATGGTGGTCGAAGTTCACGGCTATCCTATCTTCGATAAACAGGGCAACCTAATACAGATGATCGAATACAGCTTAGATATTACTGCCCGCAGGCAAGCGGAATCAGAATTGCGCAAGCTTTCCCAAGCTGTTGAACAAAGTGCTAATGCGATCATCATTACCGATTTGTCTGGCAAAATTGACTATGTAAACCCCCAATTTAGTAAAATTACTGGTTATTCTGCTGCAGAAGTCTATGGCAAAACCCCAGCTATTTTAAATTCTGGGGAACAAACTAAGGCTTATTACCAGGAATTATGGAAAACGGTTAAATCGGGACGGGAATGGCATGGTCAGTTTCACAACCGAAAGAAAGATGGTTCTCTGTATTGGGCACAAGCAACGATTTCTCCCATTTTTGACGCTGAAGGCAAGATCACACATTTTCTGGGAATTCAAGAAGATATTACTGCCCGCAAAGAGGTGGAAGATGCCTTAATCAAATCGGAAGCAAAACTGAGACAACAAGCAGAAAAATTAGCACGAGCTTTAAAAGAATTGCGCCAGACTCAAGGGCAATTAGTCCAAAATGAGAAAATGTCTAGCTTAGGGCAACTGGTAGCGGGAATTGCCCATGAAATTAACAACCCAGTGAGTTTTATTTACGGCAACATCGATCATGCTCGGACGTATATAAATGACTTAATTGGCTTAATTGAACTTTATCAGACCCATTACCCCGAACCGGATGAAGAAATTGCTGAAGAAATTGAAGAGATTGAGTTGGAATTTATTATTGAGGATATTCCTCCAATGTTAGCATCAATGAAACAAGGCGCAAATCGAATTAAGGCGATCGTCACTTCTTTGCGCACATTCTCTCACATGGATCAAGTAGGAATTAAAGCTGTGGATATTCATCAAGGAATTGAGAGTATCTTAACCCTGCTACAAACTCGCTTGAACGCGACTCCAAATCGTCCAGAAATTCAAGTGCAGAAATATTATGGGGAGTTACCCCTAGTGGAATGTTATGCTGAACAACTAAATCAAGTGTTTCTGAATATTATCGTCAATGGGATTGATGCTCTTGACCAGCGCGATCTCAGCCGTTCTCTGGTTGAATGCGAACAAAAACCGAGTGTGATTCAGATAATCACAGAAATGGGGGGCGATGAGCAATCTGTAAAAATTCGGATTATTGATAATGGCTTAGGGATTCCCCAAAAAATTCAACCCCGCTTATTCGACCCATTTTTTACTACCAAAGAGGTAGGCAAAGGAACTGGCTTAGGACTGTCGATTAGTTATAAAATTATTAGGGAAAAACATCACGGAAAAATCGAATGTTTTTCGGAGCCTGGCAAGGGTGCAGAATTTGTTATAACTCTGCCAATTTCGATATCGGGAGTGAAGGGATATTCCTCAGACGCTCGACAACCTTTACTCATAGACATCTCCAAAAATAAAAAATAAAATCAATTATCAAGTAGAAACCGTCAATTCTTTCTCCCCTACTCCCCTACTATCTTAATTAGGGTTGGCTGAAAAAAGCAGAGTGTAGGGAGGGTGGGATGTTGGTTCGTGTGGGGAGCGTGGGGAGGGTGGTTCGTGTGGGGAGGGTGGGAAGTGTGGGAAGTTGGTTCGTGTGGGGAGACAGAGAACATCAGAGAAATAATTGTTCGGAGATTTTTCTACCCTTGGTTTGCCTAAAATCCTGACTTTTTGATAGCTTGAGCAAGAATTGTTGCACTTTTTCTGGATGAAAAAAGACTATAATATCATGTTCCCCTTGCAGGGGAGCTGCGAATTGCGGATAATCAGTTGTAATAAAATTTAAGGACTGACAGTACCGAAAGCACCAAAGAAATACTCAAATCCAAATTGACTTTCCTCATTTCTTTTGTCCTGACTCCTGTACGGGCGATTTCCTGCGGAATGCTGCGCTTTCCATGAATCGCCCCTACGACTCCTATCTCCTATCTCCTGTCTCCTGACTCCTCCCTAATTATTTATAACTGTTCAACCGGACATGGTATTGGGGGTGGGTTGACTCCTGAGCCAAAAACTCGCAACTTTGCCAAGATACTAAATGGCTTCTATAGTAAAATATCATCGGTAGGAGGGGGGACATTTCAAATTTTTCAATTATGGCCTAGTTTTCTGAAAATTTTATTAAGAAATAATAAAACTACTCAGACTTTAATAAAAAGTCTGCTATAATTAATATGCACTTTTTTTTTTCTATAGAACCCATTTATGATCTATAAAATTAGCTGGAGAGATCGGGGGACGGGGATATGGGGATATGGGGATATGGGGAGATTGGGGCTATTTTTATACTTTTTTCCCTATTCTATTTCACCGAAATTCTGACTCCTGATTCCGCGCCTCCGCGCCTCCTAACTCCGCGCCTCCTGTCTCCTGTCTCCAGTATAGCTGTCTCCTAATCCTCACTTTTGCAAAGATACTGTTAGGGGTTCTATATAGCAATGATAAATAGGTTGCGGGTAATTAAAAAGTAAATAAAAAAGTTGAAACTTCCACCAGTTAAGTCTTCCATTTCCCCTATTAGTAATATTTTTGCCACGAATATATTAGAGGATTGCTATAGTATCTTTGTACAAGTCTTATGATGCTAAAATTGATTATAATAATAATCAAATAATCAAAAAAGTCTTATGTTAGAACTTCACTGTCACACTACTTATTCTGATGGAACCTTGACTCCTACAGAATTAATCAGAAAAGCAGCAACTTCTGGGGTGCAAGCTTTAGCAATTACTGACCATGATACTGTCTCAGGTTGGGATGAAGCAATGAATGTAGCTGCTGAATATAATATGGAAATAGTACCTGGTTTAGAATTAAGTACAGTCCACAATAATTGTTCCCTTCATATTCTCGGCTTTTATCCAGATGCTCAGAAGTTACTCCCACCGTTGAGCGATCGCATTGCAGGTAGACATCGACGGGCAAAAAAGATGGTAGAAAATTTAGCAAAGTTGGGTTATCCTATCGAGTTGCCGAAAATGGAAGGGGGTATTGCACCGGGAAGACCACATATTGCTATGGCTTTGGTTAAAGCAGGTTATGTGCGATCGCCTCAAGCAGCTTTCGATCGTTGGTTGGGGGATGATAAACCTGCTTATGTTCATTATGAAAAGTTTTCTATAGTTGAGGGTATTAGTTTGTTGTTGAGTTGTGGCGCGGTTCCGGTTTGGGCGCATCCATATCTATTCCGTGGGGGAAAGGTGGAGGAGGTATTGCTGGAAATGATAAATGCTGGTTTGATGGGGGTGGAGGTTTATCATCCTTGTCACTCACCGACTCAAGTGAAAAATTTAGAAGAGTTATGCAAAAAGCATGGGTTGTTAATGACTGGTGGCAGCGACTATCACGGTCCGAATAGTCAGGGAAAGGAGGAAACTACTTTAAATATGTTGAATTTGTCAATGGAGTTACTTGAACCTATTAAGGAAGTTGCTTTCAGAAGTTAGAAGTTAGAAGTTAGAAGTTAGAATTAGGTTTGCACTCAAGTGATTAATTTTTATTCTGATGATAATATCTTCACAAATTTTGAATTTTTCAGTTATAGTTGAGCCATAGACTTAATTTTTTGCTGCCTATTCCCTATTCCCTTTTGTAATTATGAATTATTCAAAAAAAATCAACAATATTATTTCCAAATTTTTGTGGCTGGTGTTGACATTACTAATTACAAGTTGTCAGAAAAAAACGATAGAAGTTAAAGTTTTGCCAAATCTTGTTTATGGAAATTATAATGTAGAAAACCAGGAAAAAGAATTGCTTCTAGACTTATATCTGCCAGAAAAAAAACCAGATAAACCTTTGCCTCTTTTAATCTACATTCATGGTGGAGGTTGGCTAGAAGGAACAAAAACTTATTGCCCTGGTAAAATTGTCGTGCCCAGAAATTATGCAATGGCTTGCATTAGTTATAGGTTTAGTAATGAAGCACTATTTCCAGCACAAATTCAGGATGTTAAAAAAGCAGTTCGTTGGTTGCGCAAAAATGCAGATAAGTATGATTTAGACCCTAATAATTTTGGTGCTTGGGGGCCTTCTGCTGGGGGGCATTTAAGTGCTTTGTTAGGAACATCAGCAGGGGTGAAAGAATTGTCAGAAACAAACAATAATCAAGAAATATCTAGTGCAGTACAAGCGGTTTGTGCATGGTATCCACCTACAGATTTTACAAAAGTTCCTCCCGCTTTTGATGAACCTATTACTGCTGCTACTGAGGAAAAATATAAAGGTAAAGAATGGTATGATTATACCGTAGTAACTCATAAATTATTAGGAGGACCTGTATCACAAAAATTAGAATTATCAAATCTGGCTAATCCCATTACTCATATTGATAGTCAAGACCCACCTTTTCTAATTATGCACGCAGAACAAGATAAAGTTGTACCAATAAGTCAAAGTGTTTTATTAGCAGATGCTTTAGCAGAAAAAGGTGTAGAAGTTGAGCTGGTTAAGAAACCTGACTGGGGTCATTATCATGGGAGAGGAGTAGCTTTTGACCCTGGTTTAATAGATCAAGCAATTGATTTTTTTGATAAACATTTGAAGTGATTTTGACTAGATAAAAGTCTATCGAAAACAGAATTTATTTGAGTAAAGCAAAGATTAACAGCACTTTTCAGATTGATGATATAGAATCCGGAAGCTAATTAGGGCTTGCTGATTAAACCTCAAAGGATTGACAGATAAAGGTTTGAGCTTTTTCAATACTTAAAAAAGCACAAGGTTTTCCTTCTAGGTAGCTCAAAAAGTGAGGATTTTGGGTTCGCGAGGCAGAAAAATAAAGGAATAATTCTTTTTCCTGCCTTCTCGCTCATTCCCCATTCCTCCTGTCTCCTGTCTCCTGTCTCCTGACTCCTACCCTTACTCATAAGACTTTTTCAGCAAGCCCTAATTACCATAGCTAAGTCATTGCGACTGGAACGAAGTCAAAGGAAGCAATCTCAGGGGTAACGGGAGATTGCTTCCTTTCGTCGCAATGACAACTGTTCAATCGGATTCTATATGAACTACATCGCCATTAACAAAATCCAGTAGGGATGTTGTATGCAACCTCCCCACTGTGGTCTACCGATATGAAAACCGCTGTAAGTATTGCCGCCTTTTAATCTGGAAAGCTCACCATTACATTACCGTAGCTCCTCCGCAGGAGGCAAGGAAATTACCCCTACTCCCTACCTTCACAAAAAAACTTTTGAGCGCAAACCCTAACTAAGGCTTAGGACAAGTTCCTAATTTCCAGTCAACATAAAGACTACGGGGGTCTGTATCTCGTAACCAACCAATAAACGTTTTATAATCAGCTATATTGTAAGTTGCTATACAACCAACAGTACCAGGCGCTCCATAATTTCGATTCCAATCAATATGAATTTCTATAGCGCTTCTTTCAGTTGTACCAGGTTCTAAATAGTCTAAGGGAACAGTTACTGGACCAATACCACTTTGAAAAATTTGACCATAATAATTATCTCTACCATCAGCCCAAATAATATCATTAACATACCACTTTCCTTCTGGTAATGGTTCTCCAGTCATTGCGCGACTCCGAGCAGCGGTACGGAAAAATTGTCTTCCTGGCGCTCCACAACAAACTTCTAACCTATCTTGTAATTTTCCTTGTTTAAAATAGTCTAAGTTAAGTACATAACATCCATATCTATCTTTACGATTTGTCTTGGTTAATAGTAGATAATTTTTGTTTGTTGTGGGTGGTGGTGCGGGAGGAGTTGGAGGTGGAGCATTTCCCCATAATCTTTTCCAAGTTATAGACTCTACTATTGCATTATCTGTGCCAAAGTAATCTTTTTTAAAGTCAATAACTGCAAGTTCCGTTTTCTTACCAAAGAAACCATCAATTGCTCCTGTATAATAGTCTAGGTCTCTCAATCTAATTTGTAAATTTTTGACATCATCGCCTTCACTACCTCGTACTAATACACGGTTTAATTTTGGAGGTGTACCTTGACTATATATATCAGAAAGCTTAAAAATCGAAGTTCTTTGACCAGCAGGAATTGGTTTATTAGCAGGAGCAATGACAAAATATCTAGCATTTTGATACTGAGGAAAAATACTAGCTAATAAGTCTTTGTCAAACTTTTCTAGAGTTAATATTTCTACTACTTCACCCTGGTTCCAAGCTACAACTACGGTTTTCTTATTTTCATCTCGATATCCTTCTAACCAAGTTACTTTATCTTGTTCGGAAATTTCACCTTCTAAAGGTTTTTCTTCATTTCCTGCTCTGATAAATAATGCTTTTTCATCAGCACGACGAGATACTAACCCTGGTAGTGGCTGAAAAACACCATTAACTACTCCATTTACCCAACGAGAAAATTCATTAGCTGCTCCTTGATAATCTCCTTGATTTAGTTTTCTTAATAAGGTACTACCTTGAAATGCGCCAGTTCCGACATTATAAGCAAAAGATACTAGAGCATCAAATTGGTTTTGATTAAGAGGAACTTTGATTACTTGAGAAATTTCTCTTGCTATTTTGGAACATTCATATCTAAGGTATGCTTCTGCATCTCTTTCTGATATTCTTTCTCCGAGACGAACTTTCTCACCATTAGGGTAACGAGTGGTTCCATACCCTATTGTTGGTATACCTACTGGGTCGAGATAAGCATTCAGCAATAGTCCTTCCCATTTCTTGATTAATTCTAGACAATTTTGTGAAATTTCCATAATATAGTTCCTATTTACAACTAAAAAGTTAATGCTTTAAAAAAGCAATCAGCAATTAGCAGTCAGCACTAAAGTTAAGCATTTGCCGAGCATTCCAGAATGGAAATGCTAAAAGCTAATAGCTAGTTAATTAATTACCAATTTCTACTCTAAGATAATTAATCAAAATATTAGTTAGCTATATTTTTCAAGGTCTTGATTCTTAACCCTAAACATTTTCCCTATTTTACCAAAAAGAAGAAATTTTTAGTCAAATCTATGAATGATGATTTTTGACTTTTTATTCGTTTTAATGACAGTTTAAACTAAATATATGAAACTTGGTTTGTAAGCATTCAGCAGTCAGCATTCAGCGGTCAGCTATTTATTTTGCTTTGATCTCAAAGCTTGATGATTCAGATTTTTTTTGACGACAAAATTCATTTTTTAAGTCTATAATCGTTAAAATATTCTACTTAAGGTAGAGTTTTTTATTGCTGAAGTGCGCATTTCCTCCGTTATCTCCCCATTCCGCAGGAAATACTTACCTTGGTTTTAAGACATTTTTATGATTTTCAGCTTATCCCTAAATTAGCTAAGATACACTTTAAATAACTCTGAGCAAGTTAGAAAATAAGTAATAATAATTGTGCTGGAAATGAGGAAAACAAAAATAAGTTTTTTCAATGTAAAACAGCTAATAAAACTTACAAAAAAGCCAAACTTGATAGATTAGAACTTATTCAAATTGTCCACAAACAGACTCAGTTTCTATAATTTGAGAAATATCAGCAAGTTTTGAGGTTTAACACTGATAGTATAATTAAGTGCCTATGCAAAATTAATTTAACTTTTTTAGGAGAAGAAAAAATTGCCAACTCTTGGTGTCAACATCGACCACGTTGCCACAATTAGACAAGCGCGACAAACTGTAGAACCCGATCCAGTAGCAGCAGCAGTTTTTGCTGAACTAGCTGGAGCTGATGGTATTACTGTCCATCTACGGGAAGACCGTCGCCATATTCAAGAACGAGATGTTCGTATCCTCCGACAAACGGTGCAGACTCATTTGAATCTAGAAATGGCCCCGACTAAAGAAATGGTGGCGATCGCTCTGGAAATTAAGCCAGACTATATTACTCTTGTACCAGAAAAGCGAGAAGAAATTACTACTGAAGGAGGTTTAGATGTTGCTGGAAATTTGCCCTGGATGAGGGAAGTTGTTGCCCAGTTACAGGGTGCGGGTATTCCTGTCAGTATGTTTATTGATGCGGAAAAAGCTCAGATAGAAGCTTCTGCGGAAATTCAGGCCAAGTTTATTGAACTCCATACGGGATGTTATGCTGAAGCTAAGGATGAGGCCAAACGCCACCAAGAATTGACTGTTTTGGCAGATGGGTGCAAAATGGCGATCGCTACTGGCCTCCGGGTTAATGCTGGACATGGCCTCACTTATGGGAATGTTTATCCAGTTGCTTGTATAAAAGGTATGGAAGAACTCAACATTGGTCATACAATTATTTCTAGGGCGGTACTCGTAGGTATGGAACGAGCTGTCCGTGAAATGAAACAAGCCATTAATGGCCAATTGTAGTTACTAATTTATGATTATTGATGGAAATGCAAACTTACTATTACGTCTTAGCTAGTCAAAAATTTTTACTGGAGGAAGAACCCCTAGAAGAAGTATTTAAGGAGCGCACAAGAGATTATAACGAGAAGGAAAAGGAAATAGATTTTTGGCTAGTTGCTCAACCTGCTTTTTTAGAAGCTCCTGAGCTAGCTAGTATCAAGAAAAAATGTCCTCAACCTGCTGCAGCGATTATTTCTACTAATCCTAAATTTATTACTTGGTTGAAATTACGCTTAGAGTTTGTAGCTACGGGAGAATTTCAAGCACCTTCAGATTCTATTTCAGACCCCCTAGCTTCTCTTGAGGTTGCGAAGTAATCTTGAATTAGGAGTCACAGGTCATTTCAGTTATAGCGCTACGCGAAGCGTAAATAGGGAATAGGGAATAGTAGACTAATAAAGGGTTTTTCTTTCGCATAGGGAAAAGCTCCGCTAATAGGATTTAGAAATGTCAAACACCTTAATGCGTAGCGCTACATCAGTCAAAACTAATAGGATGAGGATTAAATATAAATGGCCGTCAGTTAAGAGATAGAAGCCATGTCAATTTAATACTCATCTGACATAGGTTGACACTACATTGATAACTAAATTATTCCTTAGAGCGATCGCCTAACTATATATATAGAAATTTATATACAGCAGTTTCCTACACACAGAAAGTAGATATATTGATGGTTTGAGGGAGCAAGATCGGGAATAAGCAAAAATATTTAGGCGATCGCTTATATTAGATTTCTTTCCTGGAGGAGCTGTATTAGGATAATTTTGTTAAGCAAATACTGGCCTCCTAAGTTCTTATAGTTCTAGGTACATAGGTTAGGACATTTGTCAATCCTGTTTTGCTGCACAACATAAAAAGCGGAGCTTTTCCCTAGGAAAAACTTTTTGATAGTTGACAGTCAACTGTTCCCTATTCCCTAATTTGAAATGCTATAATACGATTTTTATAAATCTTTGCTACAAATGACTATAGGATTTTTTAGGAGTCAGAAGTCAGAATTAATGCCTTTAATATTATTCTGTAGTTAGTAAATCATCTTTTTTGTCAAACGGACATCTTCTGAGAATTATTTTTATCGCCCTTACTATTTTTAAGATTCTTTTTTCCAATTGGTATAACCTCAATTCTTTTTAGCAATGACTAATAGATATCTCCAAAAATTAAAAATATAGGCGTTACTGAATCCAGGGATGAATCTTTGCGGAAAAGGTCAATACCATATTTTACTTCCTCTTTCTCTAAAACTATAATTCATCCCGCAAATATCTAAAGCCAAGAATAAAATCAATTCTTATGGATTAAATTATCAATTATTTCTCCCTGTTCCTTGTTCCCTTTTCCCTCTTTTCTGGAGATGACTAATACTCAACTGCAATTCCATAAAATCTGGTTAGGAGGCTTTAAATATTTTATGGCCTCAAGCTTTTTGTTTTTATCATTTTTGACAATGGAGGTAAAGCATGGTATGGCAATTGAAAATTGTCAATCTCCTCCCAGTGATGAATACTTAGTGGTTATAGTTACAGAAACACGGGCCAATCAAGATATTGTGCGTCGGAGTCTACCGCCGGATATTATAATAGATGTTTGTCAATATATTGACCAAACCGTTAGTACCATCCGAGGCTTTGATGACAAAGATGTAGCTAGTGATTGGGCAAGGTATATTCAAGATATTGTAGGGTTGCGTGCTTATGTAGTTAAACCAGAAGAAGACACCACAGAAAGTAATGAACCTCTAAAAGCGCCTCCAGAAATAGGGTTTAATCCTCAACCTTTAGGTCGAGGTTATGCAGTTTTAATAGATTATAATAATCAACCAGAAATTGCTTTACAATTAGAAAGAAGTTTGGGTAGAGTCGTAGGTTTAGTTGCTTATGGGCAAAAACCTTTTTTATTGGTGACATATACAGAAGACCCTGAAGAAGCAGAAACCACTCTGTTTAATTTAAGCGATAGAGGTTTTTTAGTCTTTGTTGTTGATAGTAGTAGGGTGACATTAATTAGTCCTAGAATTAAATTGACCAATTAATAACTTAGACCAGCAAGCCAAGATACGGCGACACCCAAACAAAAACCTGCTATTACCTGAACAGGAGTATGACCTAATAATTCCTTGAGACGGTCTTGACTCAAATGATGGTCTTCTTGGAATAATTCATCTAAAATCTGATTGAGGATTTTTGCTTGTAATCCTGCAGCTTGACGAACTCCCGCTGCATCATACATTACTATAATGGCAAAAACAAAAGCTAGGGCAAACTCTGGACTAGACCATCCTTTCGTCTGACCTACTCCGACTGCTAATGCTGCAACAAATGCTGAATGAGCGCTAGGCATTCCCCCACTCGTGAATAAAGCTTGTAGATTAATCTTGCCATGTTGGACTAACTCTACCAGTATCTTGAAAACTTGAGCCATAACACAAGCTAGGAGAGCGACCCAGAGAACATAATTATTCATCATTTCGCCAATATTCTGCATATTGTACCCCTAGTTACTGCGGCTAACAATAAAATCTGCTAAAGCTATTAATGGCATTGCCTTTTCTCCAAAAGTTTCTAATTCTGCCTTGGCATTCTTAATCAGTTTTTGAGCTTGAGACTTAGATTGTTCTAATCCCCATATTGCTGGGTAGGTGGCTTTTTGAGCTTCAATATCCTTTCTAGCAGTTTTTCCTAGCTCTTCTGTAGTAGCAGTAATATCGAGAATATCATCAACTATTTGAAAAGCTAAACCAATATTTTTAGCATAGCCAGAAAGTTTTTGTACACTATTCGGAGAAGCGGAGGCGAGTATTGCTCCACAAACTACACAAGCTTCTAAAAGAGCGCCTGTTTTATGAATATGAATAAAATTGAGTGTTTCTTCAGATACTTCTGAGAGTCCCTCTGAAGCTAAGTCCACAACCTGGCCTCCAACTAGCCCTGCTGCTCCTACTGCTTTTCCTAAGCGAGCGATTACTTGTAGAACTTGCTGGGGTAGTACATTTTTAGTTTGAGTAGCTACAAACTCAAAAGCGTAACTTAACAAACCGTCCCCTGCCAGAATAGCAATATCTTCACCATAGACTTTATGATTTGTCAACTTACCTCGACGATAATCATCGTTATCCATTGCAGGTAAATCATCATGGATTAAGGACATGGTGTGAATCATTTCTAATGCACAGGCAGTTGGCATGGCCATTTCTATATTTCCACCTGTTAATTCACAAGTAGCCAAACAAAGAATTGGACGTAAGCGTTTACCTCCTGCTAGGAGGGAATAACGCATTGCCTCATAAATTTTTTCTGGGTAGACTATGCTGATGGAATTGTCAAGAGCTTTTTCAACTAGAGCTTTTCGCTCTGCTAGATAGGTAGATAGGTCAAAGGTTGTATCTATTTGAGATTGAGAGACCATGAGATTAATTTAGTGGCCTTTTCTTGGCATTAGCACCATAGATTATACACTTTATTGTGTTGTTTCAATCCTAAAATTTATTTATTTAAAACTACAAAGATATATAGCAATCCTAAATTGGTTCTAATATTTTATGGTAGGGTTTTGGTTGCCAAATCCGATTTTAGCTAGGGTTTGGAGACAAAACTACTACAGCTTTTTTTTACAAATCATTTCTTATGGCTATAGCAATCCTATTTGAGTGGTGTACAAAATTTGGTAATGTTGGATAGTAATGGTAGAGATAGTGTTGGAAGTGTGCGAGGTGTGGGAAGTGTGGGAATAAATTACAAAATATATATCCCTTGACCATTACTATGAATGACTAACCTGTAATGTTCTCTGTCTTCTCTCCCTCCCCAAACTCCCCACAGTCTGCTTTTTTGAGTAAACCCTACCTATAGTAGGTAATAACTATAGCACTATGGTATATCTAGTGTTTTTACAAGAAAAATTAGTAAGTCCTGAGAAAATTAGCTGATGGATATGATTTGTAGTCCAAATCCCATTTCCCGTAAATTTAAAAGATTGACTTACGGCGGATTTACTCTAAGTGAGGTACGCTTGTGATAAGCAAGATGCCTGTGCTACAAAGGTTTAATCTTTAATATTTGTACCTCAGATACAAAGTATAATAAACATTCTTAATGTTATGAATCTCAGAATGTTGACTATTAATAGACCCAGACTTGAATGCTTCAAAATTCTTTAATTAGCCAAATTACTCCAACGCTCTACAGTATTTTGTAATAACATAGCTACAGTCATCGGACCAATTCCACCAGGTACAGGAGTAATATATTCTGCTACCTCCGCTACAGAGTCAAATTGAATATCTCCTACTAAACGACTATTACCCGCTTCATCTGTCACCCTATTAATTCCTACATCTATTACTACCGCTCCTGGTTTGACCATCTCAGCAGTAATCATTTCTGGTCTACCTACT
Source organism: Trichodesmium sp. (assembly GCA_051439685.1). Taxonomy (GTDB): domain Bacteria; phylum Cyanobacteriota; class Cyanobacteriia; order Cyanobacteriales; family Microcoleaceae; genus Trichodesmium. The sequence goes on along the minus strand of JBFRWR010000855.1, from coordinate 12,183 downwards.
GCAGCAACTAGAATATCTGCATTTCTCGTAATATCCTGTAAATTCTGAGACCGGGAATGGGCGATGGTTACTGTACTATTGGCCTCTAGTAACATTAATGCCATTGGTTTGCCTACTAAAATACTACGGCCTAATATAACTGCCTGTTTGCCTTGAAGTTCAATATTATATTCCTGTAATAACCGCATCACTCCTGCGGGAGTACAACTGCGTAAACCTTTTTCACCACGGAGCAGTTGTCCAAGATTCATGGGGTGGAGTCCATCTACATCTTTGCTAGGGTCAATTTGGTAGAGTAATGTAGTAGAGTCTAAATGTTCTGGTAAGGGTAACTGTACAAGAATACCGTCTACTTGTGGGTCTTGATTTAATTTTTGAATTACTTGGGTTAGTTCAGCTTGAGATGTTTGGGCCGGAAAATGTTTCCCGAAGGAAGTAATACCGACTTGACTACAAGCTTTTTCTTTATTGCGGACGTAAACTGCACTAGCTGGGTTATCTCCAACCATTAATACTGCTAAACCAGGAGGACGTCCTATTTGGCTTTGTAAAGATTGAACTTTTTCTTGGAGTTCTACTTTGATTTTTTTGGCCAGAGATTTTCCATCTAATTTATTTTTCATTGCTATTTCCTGTTTAATGTTTGATTTTGAAATTAATGAATTATCTTGTTAACAGGAAAATAATAGTATGATTATCAGTATCTAAGAGTATATTTTGTGATGTTTTAAATAAATGAAAATAATGTTTAAAAATTAATGTTTAATTTTTCGGATTAAAATAAAATTGAATCTTTTGTTGGTATTATGGATAGACAAAATTATCTTATTTGTCTGGTGCTATTTTGACCGCATCTGGAGTTAGCAAAAAAATCACAAGCAAGTGAGAATTGAAAAGATTTTTCTGTGAATTTTCAATATTAATAAATGTCAGATTCAGCTATTAGTTGTTGGCTTATACCAATTTTATGTTTAGCTTCAGAGAATTATGAATTAGTTAAGTAGCGTATTCTTGATATAGAGTAAACTATGATGAAAGTTTTATTCTCTGCAACTTCATATTAATTTGGTATTACTAATAACTAGACAGTGCAAAGTTCTGGGAATAAGTATGATTAGCTAAGGCTTTTAGGAGTCTTTTTACTGAGAAACTCTCTATTCAAGACTGTAGATGATGTAAACCTTTAGCTTCAGATATATAATAAGTTAGATAGGAAGCTTGAAATACTGAAATTTTTGCTTAAGTAAAGCATATATAAAAACCTTAACTATCTATAGTAAATGTATTTAATCCCTTAAACACAAAAAATCTGATTGCTGATTGCTGATTGCTGATTGCTGACTGCTAATAGCTGAAGGCTTACTAATTAATTGGTAATTTCTATAGTCATAGCAGTTTAATAAATGTTTGGTACCAAGATTTTGATTCTGTGTAGTAGTTACTATTCAGTAGTCAGTAGTTAACTATAAATAGCTGTCTTACTTCTAATTTTTTACATAGTCATTGATAGTCATTTAAGTTTAGATTGAGATAAACTTTTCTTGGATTGAAAAAGTTTAAGCCTAAAAAGTGTTTCGTTCTTATTGGAAATGACTATAGAATTTCTAGAGTTTCCTGAAGTACAGTTATCCTTTATCTTGTGATTTATTCCCTGTTACCTTTTGAATAGAACTACGTTTCTGCATTTCAAATGAAAATGCTATATGAGGGAGTTTATGATGAAAAAAAAGTCTCAGTTTTAAGTTAAACTACTCCATTGACACATCTAAAATGGTGCAAATTTGTAGGGGTGGGTTCTACATTAAATTAACGAGTTTAACCATTAAATGAAATAAACCCCCAACCAAATCTAAAGCACTTATATGTTTCGGTCTACTACTATATTATCTAAATAGGAACAAAAGTTTTGATGATAACTAGATCGCCTACTAAAAAAGCTTTGACAATCAATTATATACAAATGTTCCATAAATTTCCCTCTTACTTTTTCCTGCTTAATTCTTCTTTATTAAATTTATTGTTTGATAAATTTAGAATTATTCTGATTATGTTTTTGATGACAGGACTAATTAGTTGTAGTCAAATAACAGAAACAGCTATTAAGTTAAATCTCAATGTAAGTCGAATTGATAGAATTCAAAAAAAAGGTAAAATTGATAATCAAGTCTATTTAAAAGGTACTGTAGAAAGTCTTGCCCCATTTATAGAAACAGGTGCTTATGAATTAACAGATAATACGGGAAGTATTTGGATATTTACTACATCAGAATTACCAAAGATAGGAACAGAAATAACAATTAAAGGTAAAATTCGTTATCAAAGTATTGTTGTTCCCCAATTAGATAATCAGGATGTTGGAGAATTTTATATCGAAGAAGTAGAAAGAATTAAACTTAATAATCAAAATCAAGAAAATGAACAATAATTTACCTCATGTGGCGATCGCTATTCTTTACCAAAAAGGGAAATTTCTCTTACAATTACGAGATGATATTCCGGGTATTGCTCATCCTGGAAAATGGGCTTTTTTTGGGGGTCATATAGAACCAGGAGAAAAACCGGAGGTAGCTGTAAAACGAGAATTAGCTGAAGAAATAGGTTATACACCTGATGTAGTTTCCGAGTTTGGTGTTTACCCTGACACTAATGTTGTTCGTCATGTATTTTCTGCTCCTTTAACTGTGGAATTAAAAGATTTAGTTTTAACAGAAGGTTGGGATATGGGGTTATTAACTCCAGCAGAAATTAAGACAGGTAAAGCTTATTCTGATAATGCTGGAATGGAGCGATTACTTGGTGAATTTCATCAAAAAATTCTTTTAGATTTTATGAATAAATATGGCACTTTAATTGATTAAATTTTTAAAATCATTCAAGATTTTTGAAATTACAGGGAATAGACATTTTACCGAAAAATAAAGGTATAGTATAATGTCCGCTAGTATCGGTATTGTATAGAAAAGCTAGTTCATTAATTGATAATTGATAATTACCTCTATAGCAATCCTATTTTATTCCTGGTAAAAATCTTACTGCTTTTTAGGGAACAGGGAAAAGGGAACAGGTAACAGGTAAGATTTTTAGGTTTTTTATTTACTTTTTGAATGGTAAATTTTGTCAGTTATCTATCAAACTGTAAATTACCTTCAAACTAATTTATGTCACTTGCTTCAGTGTTTTATGGCTCAATATACAACGTCTTTTTTAGCTTGCTCGACTTATTAATTATCTATTATTAAGTGCCACTGTATCTCATCAACCTGGAATCCGCTGTAAGTAGAGCATGGTAAATTTTGTCAGTTATCTATCAAACTGTAAATTACCTTCAAACTAATTTATATCAGTTGCTTCAGGTGTTTTATGGCTCAATATGCAACGTCTTTTTTTAGCTTGCTCGACTTATTAATTATCCATTACCAATTACCAATTATCCATTATCCATTATCCATTATTAATTATCAATTATCCATTATTAATTATCAATTATTAATTATCCATTATTAATTATTAATTATCCATTATTAATTATTAATTATTAATTATCCATTATCCATTACCAATTATCCATTATCCATTATCCATTATCCATTATTAATTATTCATTACCAATTATTAAACTAAATTCTGTCAATTATTCGAGCTTCTTCTGATAAATTTGCTTCTTTCTGACCCATGATTCTTGACCTACCATTAAACAAACCAATCGGAGTATTAAATAAGTCTACTAATTCTGCTTTTCCTGAGATTATTTTCAGACTTGTTAAAGGTAATTCTTTTAATAACCATCTACTGATACGATAAATATAGTCTTTTGTTTTATACTCTCTCATTAAGTCAATACCGTAGAGTTCATGTAAATATTTATTCGACGTTCCATATCTACGCCATTGACTTTGTAAATCTTTCCAAGTTGAACGATGTCGATGTTTAACTATCGCCTTTTCTGCAAACTTAAACTGATAAGATGTCTCTCGTAAAATTCGCCAACAAATATCAGCATCTCCACCAGTTGTTAAGTAAGGGCGAAATAATCCTACCTCTACAAATGCTCGCTTTCTAATCGCTAAATTTGCAGTTTGACCATAAGGACAAAATGAATTAGCTAAAGTATGTTTTTGGGAAAGAGTTTCTTGTTTATCAGCATATTTTTCTAATAAACTATTACCTGGTAAAGCCAGTATTTCTCCTACTACAATACCAACATTAGAATCAGAAAATGGTTCAACTAAATTTTCTAACCATTGAGGTTGAGGACGACAGTCTCCATCAGTAAAAGCAAGTATTTCACTATTTGCAGCACGAATACCCGCATTTCGAGCAGCATAGGAACTTTGAATCTGATTTTCAGTAACTAAACGAATGGTAATTTCTTTTGACTCTGCTGCTTGTTGAATAATCGAAATGCTAAGATCGCTACTATTATTATCTACCAGTAAATATTCTACTTTATCCGGTGGATAAGTTTGCAATCGCAGACATTCTATTAATTCTGGCAAATCTTTTTCGCCATTATAAATTGGGATGATTACTGAAACTTTTGTCATTTTTCTAGATTCAGAGAAACTGGTAAGAATTTCAATTACTAATTTAGTAAACAGAAAGTAGCTAAAATTGAACTAACTAAATAAAAAGTTCCTACTACTTGAGTTTCCAACCAACCTGATAGTTCTAAATGATGATGAAAAGGAGCCATTTTAAATAACCGTTTGCCAATCCCATCTGGTCCTTTTGTTAACTTGTAATAACTAACTTGAGCAATAACCGAAAGAGTTTCTATTAAGAAAATTCCACTAATAATTAACAGTATCCATAAAGTATTCGTCAATAAAGCAACTGCTGCTAAACCACCACCTAAAGCTAGAGAACCAGTATCGCCCATAAACACTTTAGCAGGGTTGCGGTTATGCACAACAAAACCTACACAACTACCACTCATACAAGCACAGAAAATCATTAACTCTGGAGAAGTCGATCCTAAATAAGCGCCTAATCCTAAAAAAGCGATCGCTCCCAAACCTCCCATCAAACCATCAACACCATCAGTAAGATTTGTTGCGTTACTCTCTGCAACTAACACAAAACTTGCTAGAGGCCAAAATAACAATCCTAAAGATAACTGTATACCAAAAGGTAAAGCAACATTAGTAATTGTGCTAGGCTGACTCCAGAATAACCATCCACAGAATAAAATAGCAAAACCTATTTGCAAAGCCAACTTCATTTTCGGAGATATTCCTTTATTTGACTTCCTTTGCAAAATTTGCCAATCATCTAGCCAACCAATAAAACCATAAGCTAAAGTAAGAAGAGATACTGCTACTACATCTGGGTGAAATCGAGATAATAAAAGAGCGATCGCCACTCCGACTGGGACAAAAAATATGCCACCCATAGTTGGAGTACCTGCTTTTTGGAGATGAGCTTGGGGGCCATCCTCCCGGATTATTTGTCCAGCTTTTAATCTTCTGAGCATGGGTATAACCGAATACCCTACAATTGCAGTTATGAGGCCACAAATAATTAGAGGTAAAGTCAAGGACTCCATACTGAAAATCCGATTATTTATGCCATCTAGTATTAGGGAAAAAGAGCTTAATCCTAAACCTAGAGCCAATAATAAATTTTCTCCTGATAGTATAAGATGTTTATTTATGGTCAGTTTATTTTGCATAAAGAAATCTCCTCAACACACACTTTTTTTTAGAGTTTAGATTTGATGAATATTCAGATTTAGCTAATAACTTAATATATTTTTGGTAATTATCAAGACTTAGTCACTAGCTTCATCTGGATTGTCTGCTAAAACATCATCGTCGTCGTTAAAATTGTCGTCTACAGCTATTAATGCTGAAATTTCTTCTTCCTCTTCTAAATAATTTTGTGATTCAGAAGAGTCTCTAGGCAACATTCTCCCGGATGTTTCTAACCAATCAACTAGAGATGAGTCGCGTTTAGAGGGAATTACATCTGCTGGTTCATGACGAGGTATGAGCAGCAGAGAGGGATTATAGATTGTAACTGTTTGTACCTCTGACTGACTTTTTCTACTACTAATATTTCCTACTATTCTCTCTACCGTTTCTTTGGGTATTGTAGGTAATACTGTTGATTCTGGAACTACGGGTTCTGGTACTGGGGTAGTTTGTTGTACCGTTGGTTCGGGAACTACTGGTGATGGAACTAAGGGTTCTGGTACTGGAGTAGTTTGTTGTACCGTTGGTGCTGAAACTACTGGTTCTGGTACTGGAATATTTTGTTGTACCGTTGGTTCAGGAACTACAGGTGGTGGAACTACTGCTTCTGGTACTGGAGTAGTTTGTTGTACTTCAGTATTTGTATTTTCTTGATTTGTATTTTGTTCTTCTACCATATATTCTCAGCCAAGGAATTTTAGTAAGTCTATCTTACATATTTTAGATTTACTTATCCCCTGTTATAGGGTCTCTTGGATTTTAGGTGATTTTGTTCAAAATTTTCAAATATATACAAAGATTTTTTTTCTGTCCATAGTGATTAGATGAGATAGATTTATTTGCACAAAATCATAATCTTGCACCAAAAACTTATCTAAAATTTAAAATAGCTAGTTTAACTGAGATTAAAATTAATCCAGGTGGATGAGCCAACATAAAATTTTTGCTACTGTTAAGGATATCGTCAAAACTGCATCATACCCGGATACTCATCAAACCTTTTTCAAATTTTCTGAACTTAAATAATAAATAAATATTCCCAGCTTAGAATCAATCTTGATTGACAATCAACATAAATTATGATATACAAATCGCAATTAATTGAAATAATTACAGGTAAGAATAGGGGTTTACTCGCAAGTACAAATGAGAAAAAAGCTATTTTAGCAGCGATCGCTCAACTAGAAGATTACAATCCTCACCCTCGTCCATTTGAAGTCAAAGAACTATTAGATGGTAATTGGAGATTACTTTATACAACTAGCCAAGAATTACTAGGGATTGATAAATTTCCCTTGTTAAAATTAGGTAATATTTATCAATGTATTAGAGTTAAAGATGCAGCAATTTATAATATTGCTGAGGTCTCTGGTGTACCTTTGTTAGAAGGAATAATTAGTGTTACTGCCAAATTTGAAACTGTTTCTGAAAAACGAGTAAACGTCAAATTTAATCGTTCAATTTTAGGTTTACAACGTTTCATAAATTATCAATCACCGAACGGATTAATTGCCGAAATAGAATCTGGGAAAAAATTTACTGCTATTGATTTTAGTATTCAAAATCGAGACCAAAAAGGATGGTTAGATATTACATATTTAGATGAGGATTTACGCATCGGTAGAGGTAATCAAGGAAGTGTATTTGTTCTTAATAAAGTTTAGGATAATCTGATAACTAATTTTTGGTAATTATGAGTTATATCAAATTCGGTAGTATTGGTTGAATTAGATAAAGAGGGTGGGAAAATTTGTGCATTTGCTCAATCTTTTCTATCTCATATAAAATCTAGTTAGGGTTGGCTGATTAAATATTAAAAGATTGACAGATAAGAGACTATTTGTAAAACAAGTATTAAGAGAGCTTGGAGTGACTACAATCTAAAAGAGGTAAGAATTCAAAAGCTTAAAATCTGGTAAATACCAGAGGTGGAAAGGTATATGTATTCTCTAGATTTTTAAGTGATAAATAGTTGTCTTGATTATAAGCATTAAGAGAATGAATAGTTACTAAAATCCCAAATAGGTAATATTTCCAAGAATTGAAATGCAGTAGGTAGATAGATACGAGGTAAATATATTCCTATATTTTGAAGTGAGAAATATTTGTGCTGATTTCTTCAGACCTACTCCCTACTCCCTATCTTATTTTTATCTTTCCTTGACAAACAATCTCTGATCCTAACTCCTAACTAATTAGGAATAAGATACAGTAGATTTCTGAACCGTGAGGCACAATTTTGACAGTCAAGATGACTGTGCTACAAAGCTTTTATAATATATTTGTACCTCATAATTTAGGAATCTGCTGTAAATAACTACATGGATAATATCTAATTTTATGCTTCTTATTCCTTCAGTTTTCTCAATTATTAATCAGTGAGTAATTATTTTTTGCAAAAGTTGAAAAAGTCTATCAAAGCTTAATTAAAAATCTTCTAATAGAGAACCTAAGCGTTCTAATAAAGGGTCTGTTTCTGTCGATTCATCATTAACATTTTCTGGGACTTCTCTTGGTTTCTCAGGAGTTACTTCTGTTTCCTGAGTTGACTGAATAATAGGTATTTCTATTTGATTTATTGCTGCTTCAATTTTTGGCAATTCTGTCTGAAAAGCTGCTAAAGCTTCAATTAACTTCCCATCAATATTTAACTGCATTTGATTTAACTGTTCACTCAATTTAATCAAATAGTTTTTCAGGTCATTGAGTTGACTTAAATTATCATCATTAGATTGATTAGCTTGATTAACCTGCTGAGAAACAATTTTTTTTTCCAACTCCGAAAAATGTTGACCAAGCTTTTCATAAATTCGGTGTTCTACTTTTTGCAAAGTTGATGGAGATTGAACTAATTCTGGAGACGAAGACACATATAAAAACTGCCATAAAGCTTGCTTACAGAGATTACTGAAAGTTTGATATTTTTGAGCATTCAACTCTTTTTCAATAGCCGTCAACAACTGTTTATCTGCTGCCTCTTCGGTAAAAAAGACTTCTTTTTTATGATTTTTTTCCCACAGCATTGAGTAATATTTTAATTAACTTATAAAGAGCAAGATATAAAGTATTATTCTTGAGGTAAATATTGCTTGAGAAACATCTTAGTCGCTGTAGATAATAACTCAGTCCTTAATTCAATATTCAACTATAATTTACAAATTTGAGGGGACAAAGAAAAGTTATTCTCTACCCTGTCCCCATAATTTTTTACGTCCAGGAATAGGCGCAACTACACAAGAATATATTGTTATAGTCAATTTGTAGATGGGATTTTGACATTGAGGTAATTGATATTTATTGCAATAGCCTCAAATATCTGGGATATAACCACAACTAAGTAAAAACTTATTTAGATATTGCTAGTTGAGCTTCCCCATAAATATACTGTCCTAGAGTATTCGCTTCTCTCAGTGGTTGAGCAAAATGAGCTTGAAGACCTGCTTCTTCAAGTAGTTTTTTCAAATCTTCCTGGAAAAAATCTGCCCCACCACCAGTAAGAACAACGTGTGTCACCCTTTCTGGCAACCACTTAATCAAACGGTCACAGAGTTTAGCAGCAAAAACTTTACGCAACTCAGGTACAATACCATCAAGATTCACAGGTTTTGTGGCTCCTCTGGGACGATAGGAACGCTGGCCTTCAGGTTTATGGACTGCTTCTAATAAATATAAAGATTGAGAGTCTGCACCTTCAATCTTATCAGCGACATCTTCATAAAATTGGCTCATGGCAAAAGCTTCACTTTTAGAAGCAGCTCTGGCAAATCTGAAGCGATCGACCATTAAGAAATCTGTGGTTTGATGGCCAATATCAACAATCGCTAGAGAAAGTTTAGGTAAGCCTGGGTCAAATTCTTTACTATTGTTAGCTTCAGACCAAAGTAAGCTGCCATATCCTTCTGGCATAACCCAAACTTTATTTATTCTAATTTCTGTAGTTTCACCGCCTCGATAGGACATTGTATGAGGACATTGTAATTGACTAATAATCTGTTCTTTTTCCTTTTCAAATTGTTCTTGGGAATAGAAAGGTAAACCCATAACAACGGAAAATTCTCCTTTAAACTGAAAATAGCCAGCACAGGCCAAGACTTTAATTAAAGCATCTTCTACTTTGGACTTAGCAAAAGATCGTTCGTCTCCAAATAGATTAGCTCCAAAGTCAGCAGCTAGTTGACCTACCGCATATCCAGAACCTTGGTATTCCAGCCACATATCTAATAATGGATCTGTAGGTTTAGACTCAAAATTACCTGACCTAACTTGTTCAAGACTTAACTGTTTAACATTAGCTGGAACAAAAACCACACCATTTGGGGTCCGACTAATACAAGCTTTAGTTGCTGTTCGTCCTAAATCTACACTCAGAATTGATTTTTTACTAACATTTGCTGGTTTCTGGGTCAGCATTGCTGCTGCTGCTGGTTGTTTAATAACCATTAGGTTGTCTTACCTCACTAAACTTTTCAATCAAAATATTACCGTTATTAAGAGTCCTAAGTTTATATTTTTATAATAGAGAATTAAGACTAACGGTAGCCAAGGAATCAAATTGCTTGACAGAAATTAATAATTAGAGAATTTAACATCCTCTCCAACTTAAAGGTAGAGAGATTATGAGAAAACATTAGTTCCTGAAACAGTAGGCTTTTTGTTGCCACTGAGCTTCCGCTTTTTCCTGGGGAATGCTGCGCAAATATGTCGCGCAGTGAAACTTAATTTTAGTTACTGTTTCCTCTACATCTTTATTAACTTCTCCAAATGTCCTCTGGCGACTAATATATTATATTTATTCCTGTATTTTAGTCACTTCTTGATTCTCTGTTTCAATTGCTTAAATCAGAAAACAAGAATTGGTATAGATGTTTCCTATAAATCATTAAATCATTTATTTTGTCAGATTACCTAATCAAATAGAAAAATTTAGATTTGCTGGATGAACAGATAAATAATCAGTTGGTAACTATAACGTTGTCATTTGAAATACGGAAACCTAGTTCTATTAAAAAGGGAATAGAAAACAGAGAACAGGGAATAGTAAAGAAGGGAAAACAGCATTAAATACTAGCTTTCCCCAAGTATTAGTAGGTAAGAAAGACAATATTTTTTATTATAAAAAACTCAATCTAGATTTACATCTCATTTGAAAATGGGCGTTGGTGATTTGAGGTATGATTTCTTGTTGGGATAAGAGCGCGAACAAAAAACTTTCTCCCTCTACTATTCTTTCTTCTTCTTTCTTTCCTCCTGACTCCTGACTCCTAAATAATTAAGATTAGTATCATACACGCGCTTCACCAACGCCTGAAAATGCTATGATTAAAAGTTTTATAAATTGAGAATTTTCAGTTGTTTCCTCAATTAGGTACAGTTTTCTTATTTTCTACTCCCTACTCCCTAAAACAAAGGAATTTTGTACCTGACTCCTTGTGAGAATTGCTATCTAGGGTTTGCGCTCAAAAGTCTTATGGGTGAGGGTAGGAGACAGGAGACAGGAGACAGGAGACAGGAGAAAAGGTATGGGAGCTAGGAGGTAGGAGTAGGAATTGTAAGAATGATTTTTCTGCCCAACTCTTGCCTAAATACGCTCCTTTTTGAAGGTGAAGAGCTGAAAACCAGGCACTTTTTTTGACCCAAAAAAGGCCAATACCTTGATCTGTAAATACTTTTAGATTTAATCAGCAAGCCCTATCTATATAAATAATATCTTGGCCTAAAGAGGCCAACAACTTGCCCTAATGGCTATTGTTAAGTTACATTTAGTTAAGATTATGAATGTAGAAAATTACATTCCTTATTTAATGCAATTTTACTAAAAGAGGCCATTTTTTAATGAAAATTTCTTGGAGAACAATTATACTCTGGACCATGCCAGCTTTGGTCATTGGTTTTTTTATTTGGCAAGGAGCTTTTGGCCAAACAGCAGCCAATATGAGTAGTAATACTGCTAGTACCCGGATGAGCTACGGTAGATTTTTGGACTACTTACAAGCAGACAGAGTTACCAGCGTAGATTTATACGATGCAGGTCGTACAGCTATTGTCGAAGCAGTTGATCCAGACCTAGATAATCGAGTTCAAAGATTACGGGTAGATTTACCTGTGAACTCCCCAGACCTAATTTCTCGTCTGCGAGAAGCAAATATTAACTTTGATAGCCATCCTCCAAGAAATGAAGGGGCAGTATGGGGATTATTAGGTAATCTAGTTTTCCCTATTCTATTAATTGTTGGTCTGTTCTTCCTTTTCCGTCGCTCTAGTAATGTTCCTGGTGGCCCTGGACAAGCAATGAATTTTGGTAAGTCCAAAGCTCGTTTTTCAATGGAGGCCAAAACAGGTGTTCTATTTGATGATGTGGCTGGAGTTGATGAGGCGAAAGAAGAATTACAAGAGGTTGTGACTTTCTTGAAAAAACCAGAAAGATTTACTGCTGTAGGGGCGCGTATTCCTAAAGGTGTACTTTTGGTTGGTCCTCCAGGAACTGGTAAAA
>JBFRWR010000854.1:0-16780 GCA_051439685.1 Trichodesmium sp. | reverse complement strand
AAGCCTCCCCTTTCAAGGGGGAAAAATTAAATCTTTTCCTTAGCTTATCAATCCTCTCCCTAAAAGGGAGAGGTAATTATCAATTATCAATTAATGAAAGGCAGATTTCCTAATTATCAGCAGATTTTTGTGAATCAAAACTCTTATATTTTTTATTAATAATGGAGATGGAGGAAGGTTCAATAATTAATAATTAATAATTAGGGTTTGCTGAAAAAGTATTATGGGTAAGGGTAGGAGTCAGGAGGTAGGGACGTTGCATGCAACGTCCGTACAGAGTCAGGAGGAACGGGGAATTTAGAGGAGGTAGTCGGAAGAATTATAAGAGTGATTTTTCTGCCATAGTGAGCCTTTAATCCTAACTTTTTGGTCGTTCCAGCTTAAAAAATAGCACTTTTTTTGATCTAAAAAAAAGGGTAAAACCTTTGCCTGTAAACGCCTTTATATTTAATCAGCTAGCCCTAATTAATAATTAATAATTAATAATTACCTATTCTTCATAAGAATAGGATTTGCTCAAAGGAATTTTTTTTTCTCCATGAATGGAAAGGCTTTATACCTTGATTTTTCAGTAATAGTTTTGTTTGATGGAATTACTAATTTTTTGGGAAATATTAGTGCTAAAGGAGGATAATTATTCTGGTAATGGAGGGTTGGTTGAAGTTTCGGAAAAACAAGAGAATATTTGATGGAAATGTGAATGTTAGTGCAGATTTTGGCAATCCAGGCACAATATTATTAGACAAAAAAAATGTCACAGTAGGAGAGGATAATTCAGAAAGAGTAGGGGATAATTCGGAAGTCTCAGCTACAGAAAATACAGATTTATAAACAGAAACAGGAGAGAATAATTCGGACATTTCATCTACAGAAAATTCTGATTATAACACTACAGAAAATAGGATTTTAGAGTTTTATAGTACATTTGTAGGGGGGAAGTTCAGATATAAAATCCGGATAATTACTATATCCAGGTTATTGCGACGGTAACACCGTGGAAGGAAGCAATCTCAGGGGTGGCGCGAGATTGCTTCCTATCGTCGCAATGACTACTGTTGAACCGGATTCGATATTATCTGTTTGCGCAGCATGACAAACGGAATGGGTGAAAACTGTTAAAAAAATTAACTTAAGATTAGACCTCTTGCAAAAATTTTAATTAAATCAGTTAGAGATATAAAATAAACAATTTCATCCCCCCTATTCCCTATTCCCTGACAACTGCTACGAAGTCTATTCCAAACTTTCTACTGGCGCAGGTTCCCAAACCTCACCATATTTTTCCTTCAACTCCTGCCAAGCTTCGACCTGCCCAGGTTCATACTCTCCTGGTTTTCCCCATTGCAAAAATGCACTTAAAGCTACTTCACCTTGACTATTTAAAAAACGAATTGCATAAGTAGTAAAGTTTCCCCGTTTTGCTTCTCCACTCTCGAACTTTACCTGTTTAATCTCATCCATATTCAGATGAAACTCAAAAATATCACTGTGCATATTCGCATATTTACCTTTCGGCAATTCAGCATAAAATAACTTTTGAATTTTTCCTCTAACTTCCAATACAGCAGCACTACTTGTCACAATTAAACGTAAAGTTCCAAGTTTTTCACAAGCTTCTAAAAAATCTTTCAAGTTAGTAGTCATAGATATAGCCATAAGAAATGATTCGTGAAAAAAACTGTAGGGGTTTGGTCTCCAAATCCCATTTTCCCTTGGGTTTGGTCTCCCAACCCCTACGATAAAATGTTACAACCTATTAGACCTCTCCAAAAATCCAAAATAAAATCAATTCTTATCCATCAATTATCAATTACTTTTTCCTATTCCCTATTCCCTATTCCCTATTCCCTATAGATATTTATTTCTCATACTGTTCATAAGCAGCAACAATTCTCTGAACTAAAGGATGTCTTACCACATCAGCTTGAGAAAATTCATTAATAGCAATACCTTCAACATTCCTCAGAATCTTCATCGCCACAGATAATCCTGATTTTTGACTCAGAGGTAAATCCGTTTGAGTAATATCTCCTGTCACTACCATTTTAGAACGGAAACCCAGACGAGTTAATACCATTTTCATTTGAGCAGGAGTCGTATTTTGAGCCTCATCAAGAATTACAAAAGAGTTATTTAAAGTACGACCTCTCATATAAGCTAAAGGTGCAACTTCAATTACTCCTTTTTCCATCAAAGTATTCACTTTTTCTGGTTCAATTAATTCATAAAGAGCGTCATATAAAGGTCGCAAATAAGGATTGATTTTTTGTTGCAAATCTCCTGGTAAAAAACCTAATTTTTCTCCAGCTTCTACAGCAGGTCTTGTTAAAATTAGACGTTCATATTGGTTGTCTAATAATGCTTTAACTGCTATAATTGCTGCTAAGAATGTTTTACCAGTACCCGCAGGCCCTACACAAAAAGTCATATCGTGGGTGCGTATTGCTTGGACATATTTTCTTTGGCGAAAAGTTTTAGCCCGAATCTCTTGTCCACGACGAGTTTTGGCTAGAACGTCTTGCTGAAGTTCTTCCAGATCATCTTGACGGTTAGTTTCAATTGCATGACGAGCAGTGAGAATTTCTACTCCCGTAATTGTTTTGCCATGTTTCCAAAGGCTTTCTAAAGATTGTACAATTTTCTGGCATCGTTCTACTTGAGTTGCAGTGCCAGTTATTAATAATCCTTGGCCCCTCAGTACAACATTTGCCCCTGTGTGTCTTGCTAGTAGTTTAATATTTTCTTCCTGATAACCAGAAAGAGCGATCGCACTATCAATACTGGGTAATTCTATTGTTAGTGCTTCTGTCATACCAACATATTTCTCTGTTTCATCCTCAATCTATAACTTTTCAAAATTACAAATTCATTATCCCATCTAAATATTATGGTCTGAGTTGAAAGTAATGTCACCACTAACCTCTATCAGGAATAGTGGCGACATTCTTGATAAATTTTATCTCATTTCATGGCCATTGGTTTTATATTTAATTGGACTTGGAGTTGTTCCACGATGACGAGATAGTCTATGTCTGTGTTCAGAGGGACGACTACTTGGTATGATCCTTCTGTTATATACTCCTTCATCTCGACTACTCGGATAGTCAGAAGAATAAGATGGTTGTGCTGACTGGTCTTCGTATATTTCCAAATGCACAGACTGACCTGCTGTTTCAGCTAATGCTGCTAAGACAGTACGAACTGCTTGGATATTACGTCCTCCACGACCATATACTCGGCCTTTTTCTGATTCCTCAAAAGCTAGACGAATCCAAGCTTTGGCTTGTCGGGGGTTAATTTCACAGTCCACTCGTAAAGACTCTGGTGATTCTAGAAATGGTTCAATTAAAAATCTAACTATTTCCGTATAATTAGGGTTAGCTGACTGGGGTTTGCTCCTCAGACTCGGTAGCTGTTGCTGTTTCAGTTGACTCACTGTCACTGGCTTCGCTAGCTTCGGTGTTGGCAATTGCCTGACTCGGTTCGGTATTGGCAATGGCTTCGGTCGATTCTCCATGGGAAACTGATACGTTTTGGGTGTTAACTCCGATTCTTGGTGATTCAAGGACATTGGCTCTTCTTAATATGTCACGCACTGTATCTGTTGGTTGGGCACCTTGTTCAAGGCGTTTAGTAATTGCTGGTACATCTAGCCTTGTTTCATCTGTTCTAGGGTTATAAAAGCCGAGTTCTTCTAATGGACGGCCATCACGTCGGGATTTGCTATTCATTGCTACTATTCGGTAGCTAGTCTCCCGTTTTTTTCCATATCGCTTTAATCGCAGTTTGATCATTTCGAGTGATTATACTCCTGTTTGGAATTATAAGCTATTTTGTCATACTAATCTTAGGCAGCATTAGATATTTTTTGTCAAATCTACAGTTTCTTATTATGATAGGTATTTTTGACTTTTGCTGTCGCCTTCATTAAAGTTGTCCGAAGCCTTTTTTCTTTTTCTGTTTCTTTTTCTTCTTGCCACTACCCATTCCTTGCTGTTTGAGCCAGCCAGGTGGTGCTTTGCCTCCAGGCATTCCTGGCATTCCCATACCAGGCATTCCCGGCATTCCCATACCAGGCATTCCTCCTTGGCCCATTTGCTGCATTAGCGATCGCATTCTTTGAAAGTCGCTCACCAATTTACTAACATCTTTTTCAGCATAACCTGAACCACCTGCAATACGTCGTCGTCGGGAAGGAGATTTTGCTAAAAGTTCGGGGTTTTGACGTTCTTGGCGTGTCATAGAGTTAATCATAGACTCACACCGTTTGAGTTGGGTTTCTCCCTGTTGCAACTGATCGTCACTTATTTTATTCATTCCTGGGATTAATTTCATAATTCCTCCCAAGGAACCCATATTTTTCATCAGTCGCGTTTGCTTCAGGAAGTCAGTAAAGTCAAACTTAGCTGAGAGAATTTTCTCTTGCATTTTTTCAGCATCAGCTATGTCAAACTCTTCCTGAGCTTTTTCTACCAGGGTCAGTACATCTCCCATCCCCAGAATCCGAGAAGCCATTCTTTCTGGATAGAAAGGTTGTAGAGCTTCTACTTTTTCTCCTACCCCTACAAATTTTATTGGTTGACCAGAAATTTGACGGACGGATAAAGCTGCCCCACCTCTTGTATCCCCGTCCATTTTTGTGAGAATAGCCCCTGTTATCCCAATTTGGTCATTGAAGGTCCGGGTCAAGGTTGCTGCTTCTTGACCTGTCATGGCATCTACTACTAGCAAGGTTTCTTGAGGCTTAACCGACCCTTTAATTCTGGCCAATTCTGCCATCATGTCTTGGTCAATCTGTAGCCTACCTGCTGTATCTATAATTACTGTATCTATGTTATCTGCTTTGGCCTTTTCGACTCCTTTTTGGGCAATTTCTACAGGGTCTATATCTGTACCTAATTGAAATACTGGTACATCTATTTGTTTACCTAGAGTTACTAACTGGTCAATCGCGGCTGGTCTATAGATATCGGTAGCTACTAGCAAAACACTCTGATTCTGCTTTTGTAAGTGTAAGGCCAACTTTGCTGAGGCTGTAGTTTTACCTGTTCCTTGTAAACCTGCCATCAAGACAATGGTTGGTGGTTGGTCAGCTTTGGCTAAGGGAGCGTTGGTTTCTCCCATTACTTGGACAAGCTCATCATGGACTATTTTGATGAACTGTTCGTCTGGTCTTACTCCTGTTAATACGTCTGCCCCTTGGGCCTTGGTACTTACCTCGGCAATAAAGTCTTTGACAACTTGTAAGTTAACGTCTGCTTCTAATAGGGCGCGACGTACTTCTCGCAGGGCATCTTGGATGTTGGAGTCTGTTATTTTGTTTTGACCCCTTAGTTTTTTCCAGGCGACTTCTAAGCGGTCGGCAAGGGCTTCAAACATAAAGCAATTTTAGCTAGCTAGTAGTAGTCTTTTATTATATATCATTAATTACTCTTTTTTCTATTGTTTTGGCTAATTTTTTTTGCCTTTTTGATTTTATTTGGCTATTTGTAAGTTTTGTTGTCTCCTACTTAATCTTTTTCTTTTGTGTTTCAACCAAATCTAACTAGAGTTTCTTTTATGATTAAATACTTGTTTTTACGACCTTATATATCGTATTTTAGTTATAGTTAGGAGTCATAATTGGCTTATGCTTTCAGTTGAAGTTAACTATTTAAAATGTTTTGTTACAACCTATTGAGGATTGTTAGAGCATTGCACCAATATTTGAGGATTTTTTTTCAATTATCTATCTATGCAATCTCTCTCTTGCAGAAACTTTAACTGTAATCATCTTTATTGAATCGATGTTTTTCCAACTATCCACTAATTTTCTATTTTGTGTTAATCCGGGTAATCAGGCGTTAAATAATAAAATTTACGCTCCTAATTTAATAATTGATTCTCTAGTTTGACCATGAGGAAAACTAGGATTATTTATTAGTATTAGACCTTGTAGTGGCAATAATTTTATTCAAGAATTTGTAAGAGATTGAATGTATCAGGAAAGATAAAAATTAAATAGGGAGTATGGGGTAGGGAGGCAGAAATCAACAGAAATATTTCTCACTTCACTCGTCTAGGAATATATTTACCTGATATCTATCTACCTACTGGATTTCAATTGTTGGAAATATTACCAATTTGGGATTTTATTCACTATTCATTCTCTTAATACTTATTTGACAAACAGTCTCTAAATCAAGCTTAAAATAAATTATTGTAACTTTTTTCTCACTCTATAGCAATCCTAAATAGGTCGCGACAAATCAAAAAGTAGATAAAAAAGTTGAAACTCTTACCTGTTGCCTGTTGCCTAAAAGGCAGTAAGATTTTTGCCACGAATAAAATAGGATTGCTATATCTATAAGTAACCTAATTACTTGATTCTACTACTGGAGTAGATTTTTTACTCTCCTTACCTCTGATTCAAGTAGGAGTTTGAGAGTTTTATTTATATTTTTGATCGATCTATAGATTATATTAATAGAGTATTTTTTAAGTAATAATTAAGGTAGGGCTTACTTAATATTTGGGTTTGATAATAGATAGTTTTGAGTTGGATGAGTCAGTATACCTATGATCGGATAACTCAATCTGTAACGAGGTTTAATATTCCTTTAACCAATAGTCTTTAACAGATGTCTGACAATTTGTAAAGCCGGGTATACTTATTATGCTAAATAGTATTGCCAAAAGCATTTGTTTGATAACAGTTTAATTATCATTTGCAGAAAAATTAAGATTAAGTTGGATAGAAAAAAAGTTTACCCAAGGTTAACTTGACATACAGAATCACAAATTAATCAGTTCATATGTAAAAAATTTATAATAGATTCTTGAATTGCAAAATATATGAGAGATACAGCATATTTAAGACTAATAATGCACAAGTTTAAATGATAAAATTATTGTAGGCATCTTGGCTGTTACCTATGTCTCTCATCATAACAGGAAGTGCTGTAATTTTGAGAATTACAAATTATTAGCAGATTTGAGCTAAAAACATTTCTGATATTAGTCAAAACAGCTATTTCTTATTCTTAATCTTAAAAATGGTGTGGTTTGAAAACAATTATAATCTATATTTTAGATTCACATAATTTTGATTAATAGAGTATGAGTTACCATTTTAATGTAAAATTAAACTAGCTAGATTACAAAATTTCCTGATTTCAACAGAAAATTTTATCTGTGAGTTTAGAGATAAATTGAGGTCATATTTGTTTCATTAGTAATCTAAAGATATATTCATTAATGGATAATGGATAATTACCTCTGCCTTTTAGAGGGAAGATTGATGCTCAAGGAAAAAAAATATTTTTTTCCCTTGAAAGCGGAGGCTAATAAAGCTGAATTATTTAATTATGAATTATGACTTATTAATTATTCGGTAATCTTTGCCTGATTCATCAAACTTCTAAAATAAAAAACAATATTTATCATGCCTATTTACCTTTTGAGATTCAGGTATTTTCTAATTACTATATAGAGAGTTTTCCCTTGTTATGAGGTACAAAATTCTAGGCTTTAGGGAACAGGGAACAGGGAATAGAAAAGAAGAAAAACAACTGTACCTCATAACTTCGGAAACTGCTGTATTTTATACACAAATATTTGGATTAACTTTATCTAGAAGTTAAAAATATAGCACTTTGCAGGACTAATCAGTACAGTAACAAGAGTAATACCGAATTAATATGAAGTTGCATAGAATAATATTTTAATCAGATCTGACTGTATATAAAGTATAGTAAATTTAATTAATCTATAATTCTATGCAGCTTTACATACAATTGGTATAAGTAGAATAAGTTTTAATTTGCTAAAAGTTGATTGTTTGAATTATTGTACTTAACTTTTATGCAAAGGACTGTATATTAGAGACTATTTGTCAAATAAGTATGAAGAGAACAAATAGTTACTAAAACCCTAAATTGGTAATACTTCAAATAATTGAAATACTATATTATAGAAAGATATTAGGTAAATATATTCCGAGATTTTTCAGTGATAAATAGTTGTGTTTATTTCTGCGTACCTATTCTCTATTCCCTGTTCCCAGTTAAGTTTTCCCTATCTCATTTTTATCTTTCCTGATACATTTAATCTCTAAGAAAATAATTTATATTTTGTAAATATGAATAATTTTCTAGACTCTCATTTATCTTTTACCTAGTTAATCCACTTGAACTATAATTCCTGATATCAAAATTTTGTGATGTTATATAACTGAGAAATTTTGACATAAAATATTTTTTATGGTAGATTAACTGATTGATAATCGCCAATACTACTGAACCGGAAAATATACCATACCCCACCACAAAATGAAACTAGAATCACATAAATTTGTTCGTTATTTTGAACCTGAGCAAGCTGCCAAAATTTCCCAGATTGCTATTATTAAAAAATTTAATCCGCAAGAGATTATTTTTGAAGAAGGTGATGATTCAGATTCTTTATTTTTAGTTTTAGAGGGTGAAGTGATAGTCAGTAAAAAGAGCGGTGAAGCTAATAATTATGTGATGATTACATCAGTTGAATCAAATGGTTATTTTGGCGAATTGGGAATTATAGATAAAAAGCCAAGAAGTGGTAGAGTAGTTGCATTTAAAGAAACAACTTTAGCTCAAATTTACTATGAATCAATTATTGATATATTAGCTAATACCAAAGGAGATGTAGTTTTAAAAATATTAAGCATTTTATCTCAAAGATTACGGAGCGTGACTACTGAATATGCTAATCAATTAGCTTATAAAGAAAAAATGACTTTAATTGGTGAAATGGTTAATACTATTATTCACGATTTTAGAAGCCCTTTTACTGGCATTCAATTGTCAAGTTCAATGTTAAAAGAACTGCATCCAGATCAGGAAAGTCAAGAATGGTGTGATTTAATTTCTATGCAAGTTCAGAGAATGTTAAATATGGCGGAAGAAGTGCTTGCTTTCTCTCAGGGAAATACAAAATTGTATTCTCAGAAAATTGACATAGCCACCCTATTACAAAACTTTAAAAAATTAAACCAGGTTTATATTGATTCGACAACAGTGGAGTTAATAGTTTCTGTTGAAGAGGGTTTAATTATCAATGCGGATGAAAATAAAATTAACCGTGTCCTCCAAAATTTATTAGCTAATGCAGTAGAAGCTATTGAGGAAGATGAAGGTAAGATCGAAATTAAAGCTCAAAGAAAAGATAAATGGGTGGAAATTATCTTTTCAGATAATGGCCCTGGTATTCCTCAAGAAATTCAGAATAATTTATTTGAAGCTTTTGTAAGTTATGGGAAACAGGGTGGTATTGGACTAGGAACTGCTATTATTAAGACAATTATTGATGCTCACGGTGGTAATATTTTTTTTGAATCTAGACCTGAAACTGGCACAACTTTTTACCTTCGTTTTCCCTTAGCGACAAGTCTAATGAATAATGAATAATGAATAATGGATAATTGATAATTGATAATGAATAATTGAGATAGCAATCCTATTTTACTCATGTCAAAAATCTTGCAACTTTTTAAGCATAGATTTTCCAGCAATGGTTAATGGGTAATTAATGGATAATTAATAATGGATAATGGCTAATTGATATAGCAATCCTATTTTATTCATGTCAAAAATCTTGCCACTTTCTGAGCATAGATTTTCCAGCAATGGTTAATCGGTAATTAATGGATAATTAATAATGGATAATGAATAATTGATATAACAATCCTATTTTATTCATGTCAAAAATCTTGCAACTTTTTAAGCATAGATTTTCCCGAAATGGTTAATCGGTAATTAATGGATAATTAATAATGGATAATGGCTAATTGATATAGCAATCCTATTTTATTCATGTCAAAAATCTTGCCACTTTCTGAGCATAGATTTTCCAGCAATGGTTAATCAGTAATTGATAAGCAAGTACACAAAATTAATTACACATCTATAACAAATTGAATTTTTTGCCTGCTAAAGATTCCAGAGAATTAGAATAGGTAAATAATTTTTTTTAGGTACTTAATTGATAATTTATATGCTGACAACTAAGAGACTGTTTGTCAAATAAGTATTAAGAGAACGAATAGTTACTAAAATCCCTAATTGGTAATATTTCAAAGAATTGAAATGCAGTGGGTAGATAGATATTAGCTAAATATATTCCTGAGATTTTAAAGTGAGAAATATTTGTGTTGATTTCTTCGGACCTACCCCCTATCCCATTTTTATCTTTCCTGATACATTCAATTTCTAATAGCTGATACTGAATGCTTATTTTTGAATAAATAAACCTTAATATTTAGGCGTTGCTGAAACAGGGTATGAAACTATATTCTTAATTAATGGATAATGGATAATGGATAATTGATAATTGATAATTACCTCTGGTTAAAACCGTTACGGAATTGAAGATCAGGAAATATTATTTCTTTTTTTCCCTATCCAAGGGGAGGCTTCAAGGCGGGAATTATTTAATTAATAATAATTAATAATTCGGTAAGATAAGTTGAGAGTTGATTACGCTTGAGTGCAAATCAGATTTCAGACCTACCTATCAGGTTAGGAAATAAATCCTTTTTACTTCCTGATTCCTGACTTCTGACTCCTGACTCCTAAACCCTAACTAAATATCATAAATTTATTCAGCAATACCAATATTTATTACTAAATCTTGAATTTTAACTTCCTATTTAAAATAAGGTGACTGACGATTTTGACGATAATTTTTCACTTCCATCTGCTGATATTAAAAGTAATTTTTCAGAAACAAAAGATGGCTTATCTATAGCTGCTTTAAGAAAACAAGTTATTCAAAAAATTCATTCTAATTTGCGGCCTGGGCAACAACAAATGGCTGACTGGAAAGGTGGGCCTTTAGCAGTTTCAGCAGTTCCTGGAGCTGGAAAATCTTATGGGATGGCAGTCGCAGCAGCTCTAGCGATCTCTCGTTATCAATTACACAGTAATTATCAATTAGTTGTTGTTACTTTTACTCGTTCCGCAGCAAATAATATTAGAGTTAAAATTCGTCAACATTTGAAGCAATTATCTTTATCTGAAGGCAGTTTTGTTGTTCATACTTTACATGGTTTGGCTTTAAGTATTGCCCTCCGTCATCCTGAATTATCTGAGTTAGATTTAGAAAATTCTAGTTTAATTTTGCCTACTCCTAGTAATAAGATAACTCGCGCTTGTGTAGAAACTTGGATTGCCAATAATCCGAAACATTATCAACTTTTAATTGAAGGAAGTCAATTTGATGGAGAGGAAACTGAACGTTTAAGAAGACAGTCAGTTTTACGCACTGAAGTTTTACCTCAATTAGCTTGGAAGGCTATTCAACAAGCTAAAAGTTCTGGTCTTAAACCAGAGCATTTATGGAAATTAAAAGAACAAACAAATGATTATTATCAAGTTTTGACTATTGCTGCTAGTTTATATCAAATATATCAGGAAATATTGAAGGAACGTCAATTAATTGATTATGATGAAATGATTTTAGCAGCGTTGCGGGTATTAGAAAATAAAAGTGCCAGAAAAATCTGGCAAAATAAAGTATTTGCTGTTTTTGAAGATGAAGCTCAAGATTCTACTCCTTTGCAAACTCAATTATTAGAAATACTCGCTACATCCGGTGAAAATAATGATAGTAATTTAGAAATTACTTTTATTTCTCAAGAGGAAAGATTATCTAAATTAACCAGTCAAAATTTAATGCGGGTAGGAGACCCAAATCAAGCAATTAATTCTACATTTACTCCAGCCGACCCAATAGATTTTCGGCGGTTTTGTGCAGACTGTGAAGAGTTAGAAAAATTGGCAATTATGGAACAAGCTGGTCGTAGTTGTCAAATAATTATAGATGCAGCTAATTTTGTTTTGAAATGGGTAAATAATTCACAATTAGCAGGTACAGAAAAACCATTTAGAGACCAAACTATTCATCCTGTAGATATTCAAGAATCAGGAAATAATCATAATCCTCTAGCTACTGGTTATGGTTTAGAAATATATGAACCTAGAGATATTTATCAAACAATTAATTTAATAGGTCAACGCATAATTAATTTATTCAAAGAAAACCCAAAAGGTACTTTTGCTATATTAGTCCGAGAAAATAAACAAGGTAAATTTATTACAGATATTTTTAGTAATCCTGGAAAATATGGAATTGATGTTGATTTAAGCAAATATAATATTAAAATACATGACGTTTCTCAAGGAGGACGCCACTCTCAAATTCCTGCAGAAATATTAGCTTTAATGCAATTTATTGACCGCCCTCATTCCCCAGATTATTTAAAATCTGCTTTGAAAGTTTTAGGCGATCGTGACTTAATTCCCCTAGAAGATTATAATTCTTTTGCATCTCAACCAGAACAATTTCTTTACCCTGGTCCTCTTGATTCTTATCAATCTGAAAAGGTGCGAAAATGTCGTGATTTTTGTCGTAGTTTGCTTAAGGCAAAATCAGAATTACCTTTATATCAGTTAATTTCTTTTCTAGCTTTAGCATTAAATTATGAACAGTCAGATTTAGCAACTGCTGATAAATTAGCAGAAAGAGTTGCTCAACAAACTATGGGTAATAGTTCGATTAATTCAATTTTAGAAGTGTTAAGTGAAATTGTTGGTTCGGAAAGATTTGAACCTGTAGAAGTAGAGGAAAATGCTGAGGAATATTATACTCGCGAGGGGCAAGTTACTATTATTACGATGCACAAGTCTAAGGGGTTAGATTGGGATTTTGTCTTTTTACCTTTTTTGCATGAAAATTTGATTCCTGGAAGTTTAAGAGTTTTACCTCAAGCTAATTTTTTGGGAGAATTTGACTTAGCTGAAGTGGCAAGGTCACAAATTCGTGCTAGTTTACAAGGGCAAGATTTACCAGATATTTCTCAAGCTTGGAAACAGGCAGAATATTTAAAAGTTGCAGAAGAATTTCGCTTATTATATGTGGCAATGACTAGAGCAAAACGTTTATTGTGGATGTCTGCTGCTAAACAAGCTCCTTTTAATTGGAATAAATCAGAAAATTTGCAAATGCAAAAACCTTGTCCGGTTGTTCCTGCTTTAAAAGCTGAGTTTCCTAATAGTGTTATACCCAATTAATATGAAGCTGCATAGAATAAAATTTTAATCAGAGTTTACTTTATATCAAGATAGGTGAATTAATTAATTCATAATTCTATGCAGCTTTACATAAAATTGGTTTTAGGTATAGCAATATTATTTTAATTGTGAGATATTGTAGAGTTTGAGGGAACAGGAAACAAGAAAAAACCTGATATACATGAATCCTGAAACCGCTATTTTTTCAACTTTTAGGGAATAGTAAAATTCTCACATTTGATTCGGTGATTACTATAATTTGTTCAGCATTTAAACTATATATCCAATTTTTTGTCAAAGTCGATAGTTCATTAATTACCCGGTAAAAAAGAATATAAAATTTATTTGTAAATATAGTTACAGTAGATTCTGGACTAATGTAATACTACTGAAGAGGTAAATAAATATTTTTGCTTGTCTCCGATCCTCTGACCAATATTTTCTACTCCCTACTCCCTCAAACTATCAAGATTATCTACCTGATAAGTTCGGAAACTGCTGTATAGAATTATAGTTACATCAAATCAGCTTGCAATTTCCTAATGACCTAATCAAAGTTATTTTCCTATTCTAATTATTTGCTATTTGCAGAATACAAATAATTTACCTTTTATAGGTGTGTGATTAATTTTGTCTACCTGTTTAAGACAAAGTAGAGACTTAGCTTTGCCAAAATTATAAATTAAATATTAGAAATTGATCATAGATAATCTCAGGAAATAGTAAAAATTAAATTTATCTTTTTTTTAATTAAATTAAGTATAAATATTTTTTGACAGAAACGGGTTATTGGTTGACAAAATAGCAAAATTGTGTAAAAATCTCTAAAAATTAATAATTGGGATCAACAAGTTAGTGCTTAAATCTGCTTCTATAGTGACTTAAATTTATATTAAACCATAAGTTAACTTGGATAATAACTTGTTTCAGTATTTATACTTGATGTAACTAAATCAAGCCAATTGGTATAAGCATTAACTACTATATAAATTGTAAATTTTTATTACCCTTAGAGATTATCCTGATGTACATAGAACATCGATTTGAAAGTGATTTTAATCACCTTAAAAGCTGATAAACGGTCACACACTCTATGGGAAAAGTGTAAGATGATCATAGTAGGTCAGAGAAGTCAATAAAAATAATAACTTCTCCCTCCATTAAAACAATTCACTCTAATTTATTTTTGAAAAATCATGTACAGCCCTCTAATTAAAAAAGTTATAGCTAAAGCTTGTAATGTTAGTATTGATGAATGCGTAGAAGTACAGAGATTAAAACTAGAAGTTCAAAGATTAACTCAAGAAAATCAAGAACTAAAACAACAAACGCAAAAATATCAAACAGAAAACCAAGAATTACAAAACAAATTAACCCAATTAAGGATGCAGTTAGCAACTCTTTCAGAGCATTCTGCTCCTCTAACTTATCCTCTATCTGCTAATTTAATATCCTCAAAAGAATCATTAACAACTGTTGTTTTACTTGAATCTCCTAGTGCGCAATTAGAAGGAGATCAAGGTAAACCTGTAGAGTTACTACATCAGTTACCTAATGGTATGTGGCATATTAAAGTTAACTCAGGAGTTCAAGTTATTGTTAAGCCAGAAGCTCTTCAGGTATTAGCATAGTATTCAGAATCTTTAAGTAGATAGGTTTCAACAATTAATAATTTTCATGTCGGCGACAGCCAAAACAATTAATAATTAATAATTACCTCTGATTATAAAAAAGAGGATTAGTAAAAGGATTTTTTTTCTTATCTTGGTCGATTGGATATGGCGTTTCGCTGTGGTTTTTCCTAGGTTATGCTCCGCAAATATTGTGGAGCATTAATACGCTTTGTAGGGTAGCTAAACGACTGCTTTTTTCTGCATAAATTGAGAGGCTTTATACCTTATATCATGTCTCTTTGAATAACCACAATAAAAAATTTAAGAAGTAGGGAGTAAGGAGTAGGGAGTAGAAAGAAATTTACACTCATATTCTCGCGCTTGAGAGAAGAACATTTGGTAGTGCGTCAAGGAAGTGTGGGAAGTGTGGGAAGTGTGGGGAGGGTAGGGATACCCTGGAAAGTAGGACGAATAATTGTACCTGTATCTGTTTGGGAAGTGTCTGCCACCCGTCCTCGCTTTTTAGTCTTAAAGGCTGAAAAATTTGCACTTTTTTCGCGACTATCTGGGAGTTCAACCTTGATATATCAGCGCTTTTAGATTATATTGGCCAGCCCTACTTGACTAATCCCACACTTTACGCTCTGCACAACCGAACATTTTTATTATGGCTAATTAATCAGACTTAATATTAAAATCTAAATTACAGACAAGCGTAACTATTACTGAAAAATTAGGTTTGAAGTAAGCATTCAGCCGTCAGCTATCAGCTATTTACCGAATAATTAATAATTAATAGTTAATAATTAAATAATTCGCGCCTTGAAGTCTCCCCTTGGATAGGGGAAAAAAAGTGCTAGGATATTTCCTGATATTCAATTCCGTAACGGTTTTAACTAGAGGTAATTATCAATTATCCATTATCCATTATCCATTAATGAAATAAAAGCTTTATTTAGGGTTTGCGGAAAAAGTCTTTTTGCTCTTTCTAGTAGTCAACCCACCCCTAACCCCGACCGTGGAGGGGAAGTCAAGAGTTAGGGGAATTATAGAGAAGTTAGGATTCAGAATAGTCCTTGCTTTTCATGCTAAATTTTTGAGTGCTTTAGACTCTTTACCTGGTAATTTTTTCGACTCCAAAAAAGCACTTTCCTTAATCTGTCAATCCTTTGAGATTTAATCAGCAAACCCTATTTAAACTCCAGCTATTAAAAGCAGAGTCTGTAAGTGCTATCCTGTCAAGAATCTTTTTTGTTCTACGAGAAAAAGTTGCTCATTGTATTAGGTAGGGTTTGCCTATAGAAAGTCTTTTTGTTGAGGTAGGGAATAGGAATTAGGGAGTAGTTAAGAGTCAGGAAAAATAAGAATTATAATCATTCTGAATAAGACTGAAAAAAGTTTTTACTTTCCTGTAAAGGGTTTCGGCTAAAAGTGTTTCATCCTTATTTGAAATGACTATATATAGAAATTAGTCGAAAAAATACCAATAGTAATTTTTCTGCTATATTTACCCCTAAATGCTCACTTTTTCTCCTCTATTAACCGAAAATCTGGTGCTTTTTCCGGGTTCAAAATTGCTCAAACCTTTATTTGTCAATCCTTTGATATTTAATCAGCAAGCCCTAAGTAAAGGTCTAAAGAAAAAAATGCTCGACTAAGACTAAATTAAGTCGAACATTTTACATTTTTACTTAAACAAAACAACTAAAAATTAATTCTTGGATGTCACCGAAAAATCAAGTTGACTTACCACTGAATTAGTTTCAACAGTCTGAACTAAAGCAGACTGTAACATGGGAGTTTTAGCAATAGAATTATTCGCCAAAGTAAACAAAGGATTAGATAAAATTCCAGCTAAAGAAGTTGCCAAAACTGACACAATTAATCCTACTTGTAAAGGACGCATACCAGGAAGGTTCCAGCGAATAGGAGGATAATTTTTGATAACATCTGACATTTCTTGTGGTTCTTTTACTACCATCATTTTGACTACACGAATGTAATAGTAAATAGAAGCCACACTGGTAATTAATCCTAACAAAACTAACCAATATAATCCAGCTTGCCAACCTGCCCAAA
>JBFRWR010000853.1:0-7456 GCA_051439685.1 Trichodesmium sp. | reverse complement strand
TCTATAAAGGTTATAGTCTTTTTGTATCCAGAAAAAGTGCAACAATTCGTGCTAAAACTACCAAAAAGTCAGGATTTTAGGCAGACCAAGGGTAGAAAAATCTCCGAACAATTATTTCTCTGATGTTTTCTGTCTCCCCAAACTTCTAACCCTCCCCAAACTTCCAACCCTCCCTATACTTCCCAAACTCTGCTTTTTTCAGCAAACCCTAAATAGGAAAGTTTAATCAAGCAACTCTGCATAAATTTCAGTTTTCTCCCAAAAGAGTTAATTAGAAGCAAAAAATTGAAGTCATCATACTGACTTCAGAATATTTATGAACATTTTCCAGGAGTAAGATTAATGATTAAGAACTTCCTTATTTATCCTTCTACATCTAGAAAAGTAACAAATTTATTATCTATAAAGTCTCTGCCTATTTCTCTTCTCAGTCAACCTATATATCTATATAATGATGAGGATGATGACCCTCTTATTCAGACAAAATAGATAGAAGAAAACGGGTGCATCTCAATGCAAGAATAAAGCCAAAAAATTTACCGCTTTTAAGGAACAGGGAACAGGGAATAGAGAAGAGGGAATAGGAAAAAAGTATTTTTGCAAATATGAGATGCACCCAATAAAACTAGATATTTTAGGCTGCTGCAATAGGTAGTTCAGGCGAACAAAAACGGGGAGCAAATCTGCTGATAAGTTCCCTCTCTTTATCCTGCTTTCGTAATTTTTTTCTATCTTTATTTGTGGATTTTTGCGCTTGAATTTTTTGGAGTAACTCAGAACTCTCTAAGTCTGATTGTTTTAAATCTAAAGCTAAACAAACGTATTTTTCTGCTTGCTCAAAACGTTGTAGTTCTGAATAAGCATATCCTAAATTTCTGTACAAAGTAGCTTTGATACTTTGGTCTTGAACTTGGTCTAGAATGCTATAAATTAATTCAATTGCTTTTTCATAGTTACCATCAAGAATAATTTCTAATCTAGCCAGATTATTAATAGCAGATTGACCTGCTCTATTTTTACTTTCTGCTGCTAGATAATAGTGGTTTCTGGCTTTAGCAAAATTTTCTGTTTGTTGATTTTTATCTATTAATGCTAGTTCCCAATATACCGAACCTAAATTGTAGTGAGCTGCTGCTCTACCCGGCTCAAATTCCATAGCTAACCGGAAGTAAAACTCCGCACTGCCAAGGTCTTTATTATTGTATTTTTCATATCCTATTCTGATGAAAATTTTAGCAATTCGAGTAAATAATACAGATTTATGATTCTGCTGAATATCCTCTAATTTATCCCAATCTTTGAGTTCTTTTAATAACTGGTCTTTAACCAAACCCAAATCAGATTGCTGAAGATTTTCTAATGTAATAACTTCACATATTCTTTGTCTAAACTGCTCAATAGCATATTTTTTGACTACTGGCAGTAAATCAAATTTTATCTCATCAGCTTCAATAGATTTTTCTATTAAAGAACGCCTCAATAAAGATTCAATAATACCCAGAATTTCTGGTCTATCCCCACCAAACAAAAATTCATTTTTAATCTGATTAAATGACAGAGGTTGTTGATTAATAGCCAACCAATAAATTACTTTTCTTTCCCCATCAGACAAACCTTGAAATTGTGCTGCCAACATTTGCCCTAAAATTTCTCCAATCAACAACTCATTTTTCTGCAAATATTGCCCTAAATCCCCATTGAATAATTCCTGAATTGTCGTTGCCATAATTTTCAAGGCAGCCGGATTACCTCTATATTTATCAACTAATTTAGTTAAATCTAATTGAGTTGCATTTATCCCTGCTGAAGTCACAATTTTTGCAGCATCTGCTGTTAACAACCCACCTATTTGTAAACTTCTGACAGGCAAAGAAAATCCCTCCAACAAAACAACTTCCATCGGTTTATCTCGACTATTTAATAATAAACAACTTTGATGAGATGACTCTCCTATCCTCTCAAATAAATCCTGGTAAACCTCATACCCTTTGCCATAATAACCAGCTAATTTATGACTTTCCATAATAGCTTCCAGATCATCTATAACTAACAGACAACGAAACGACTGTAAATACTTCATCAACTGTGAAATTTGCCTACCTGTCTGCTCCAGTAAATCAATTTTTTCCCCTGGAGAAAATATCTCAAATAACTCTGCTAAAAATTCCGGTAAAGTCGGTGCATAACGAAGCGATCGCCAAATAACATAATCAAAATTATTCTGAATTTGCTGTACTAACTTTGCTGCTAAACAACTCTTACCAACCCCCCCCATCCCAACTAAAGCTATTAACTGACATTTATCCTTGACTATCCACTGTTGGAGTTTTGTTAACTCTGCTGTACGTCCATAAAATACCCTCGCTGCTGGAGCTTCATCAATATATATACGTTCCTGGGAAAAAGAACTTTCCGTTGAGGAAGAGTCAGCATAAATTTCTGGTTGATGCTGTTGAAACTGGGATAGTAAAAGTTGTTGAAGTTTTGTCAACTTCACCGGACCACGGCCTTCTATAGCAAATTTGTGATACACCTGGCTCAGTCTTTGACGTATTGCAGATGGCTTAACCTGGAGTTGTTCGGCGATCGCTGTAATATCTGAACCTTCTACCGCAAGTGTCATCGCTTCTGTTTCCGCTTGAGAAAGATGATATTCCCTAGCAGCAGTCTGCAAAAATTCGGAAAATTGAGGATTTGTGAGCATTATTGGATACTTGTTTTTATAAGTTACTAATCTCAGTATACACTGCTTAACACCAACTTGAATAAGTTTTTTTGAGAATTAATCAGAATAATTAGATAAGTAAAATTTCTTACATTAATAAGATAATCGGCAAAAGCAAATTTGGAAAAATTACTTTTTAATAAACAGATTTAACCCCGTTATTTTTTTACAGTAGTGGACTGACAAATCTAAAATGGTGCAAATTTGTAGGGGCGGGTTCCACATTAAATTAAGGAGTTTAACCATTAGGTGTAATAAACCCGCCCTAATCCACAAAATTAGGTTTTGCTGAATACTGGGAGGGGATTATGGTTTCCGATCGGGCGACAAAATCATCCGGCAACCCGTGGAATGCCTAAAATTATTTGTGTCAGTAGGCTATTTTAGGAGTGATTCCCATTCCGGAATGCTCCGCAAAGGGGAATCACCCCTACAACCTATTTTCCGGCTTTTAAATGACTATTTTTGCTTAAGTAAGTTAAGGTATTTTTTAGATGACTTAAATCAGTAAAAAATATAAAGTGATTTATAAAAAGGGACATATAGCTGTCTAGACAAATAGAAAAAAAGCATGAAAATCAATCAATAAAATACTTTCAGCCATCTTGCTAAAAAAAAATCTCTACAAAGGTTGACATTCTTATTCTAATAAGCTAAAGTAAGAACAATTAATTAGTTGAGTGAGTAATTGACTTACTACAAATAAGGAATCACCAATGATAGGGAAAAAAATCAGAATTCACATTCACATTCATCGGTTAAGCAACTTAAGTAAAGCTGTATTAGCAGCGATCGCCTCAACCTGTGGCATCGGGGTTAAAGTTGCTCTAGCCGATCCACCACCAGCACCACCACCAGAAACCGTACTGCCTCCAGTTTTCTGCTTCCGGTTTACCGATATCAAAGCAGTAGAAGATGACCCAGAAGGAGACAAATTTCAAATTGCCTTTGAAGTTCTTAACTGGTCTAACCAACCCGCTGCAGGAGTTCGCATCGCCCTCAACGAAGGAACTAACAGTTTTGTTGTCGATGGTGGTGCTGCCACTTTTGCTGGTGCAGGAATTGACAATAACGGTCGGCCCAACGGACCTGACGCAGACCCTCTACCAGGAAATCAACTGTTTACCAACAATGGTCAAGTAGTTGAGTCTACTGAAACAGCTATTCAGTGGGATGCCAGTCAGTTAGACTTCAATACTTTTATTGACGGACCAATTCCTAATCGCGATCTTCTTGGTGTCGGTCCGCGCAATACTCCAGGAGCTTGTGCTTTAGTTCCTGGTTGTCAACTGATGGGACCTACTAACCCTGTAGTTGCTGACTGGGAAACCATTGATAACGGAAATAATGTTTTAGACGGGTTTGTAATTACCGTTGATGATATAGATGAGGGAGAGGTTCTGTCGTTTAATTGGAATCTTTTAGGAGTTGATGGCAACCCTATTGGTATGCCTGGAACTGGTAACGAATATGGTTTTGGGGCGGTGAATATTGCACGAATCCCGATAAATGAAAATGGAGTTCCAGAGAGTGACTTCAGAATCTTTGAAAGAAATACTGGAGTGGAAGGTGGCAGTCGCATATTCGCTGAAAATTCTCGTCGGGTAACGGAATATTCTCCTGTTGACTATGATACGACTACTGCTGGTGGTTTTTCGGGTGCAATGGCTGAAACAAGTAATTCCGAGGGTGATGGTGAACTTATTGCTCTGTTTGCGGCTGAGTTTGGCGCTGGTATTACAGGAGCATTTTTGAATCCTAATGATAATATTTTCGGTTCTGCTGTTAATGCAAATTTAGTTGCCATTTCCAACCCAGATCCGGAACCACCTATTCCAGACCCAGACCCGGAACCACCTATTCCAGACCCAAACCCGGAACCACCTATTCCAGAACCTACTCCTATTCCAGAACCTACTCCTATTCCAGAACCTCCTATTGACGAACAACCAGAGTCAGTTCCCGAACCAAGCACAATGGCATTCTTAGGACTAACAGGAATAGCCTTATTATTCAAACGTCAACGTCGCAGTTAATTCAATATATTTATTTGATCCCCCCTAACCCCCCTTGAAAAGGGGGGAATAGGACGGAAAGTTCTCCTGATTCAGGGGAAAAATACAACAAAAGTCCCCCTTTTTAAGGGGGATTTAGGGGGATCGATAACTTCTAAAACAACCTCTAAGGGGAATCGAAAATCATCTCAATCTTTGAAATGCTTCTATCTAGTAGACAAAAAATTAAACAGCAAACTCAACAGTTAAGCACCTCTTTTATTATGAAAAAAATCTACAAAACAATTCTGATCCTGACAATAACTACTACAGTCAGCGCCTTAAACATCGGTTGCCAACAAATCACCGAAGCAGGAAAAATTAACGATCGCGCAGTCGAAAAAGTTGCCCAGAAAGACTATCAAGGGGCACTAAAAGATTATAATCAGGCGATCGCCAAAGACTCCAACGATGCCACCTTATACAACAACCGCGCTAACGCCCATTTCCAAAACAAAAATTACGAAGAAGCTATCAAAGATTATAATAGCGCAATAGAAATAAATCCCGAAATGGCTGATGCTTATTATAATCGAGGTTACGCCCGTCAACAACTCGCCGACCTCAAAGGAGCATTAGCTGATTATAACCAAGCACTAGAGGTTGCCACCGACAAAACCACTAAAATCAAAATTTATGGTAACAGGGGTACTCTCCATCATGCAGTTAAAAATTACCAACAAGCATTAGCAGACTATAACGAAGTAATTAAATTGCAACCAGACCTACCTCAAATTTATTCCAACCGGGCAAACCTTTTTTATCAACAAGGAAAAGTAGAACAAGCGATCGCCGATTATCGTCTAGCAGCAGACTTGTATCAACAGCAAGGAAAAACTGAACAAAGACAACAGTTACAAGCGATAGTTGCCCAAATTGAAAAAACTAATAATTAGCTATCAGCTTTTAGCATTCAGCTATCAGCAGTTTCGTGAGAAAAGGGAAAAACTCCCCCCTTTCTAAGGGGAGGACTGTTTCAAAGTATCGCAAGTTAACGATTGAGAGAGAATGGGAGATTATACCATGTCCGGTTGAACACTTATAATTAAAATAGTAGGGGAGTAGGGGAGTAGGGGAGTAATTAAAATATATCCTCTCCAAACCAAATATTTTATTTATACCTAATCATCCGGACATGATATTAGAGGATATGAGAATACCGAAATTCACCAAAATTTGCCGATTTTTCAGGCAATAAGCGTCCCTTTTGCTATGACTAAAATGGTGAAAAGTCAACTTTCAATCCCTCCATCTCCGTGTCTCCGTCTCTCCGTGTCTATCGAGAATGAAACAGCCCTGCTTTTCTCAGGGGGGTTAGGGGGGATCGGAGCGTGAAGTTTTATCCACAATTTTCCCCTAGACACCATAATACCCTACACAGAAAAAAACCACAAAACCTCAAATATCTCTTGATTAAAACATGAACTCTCTAGTAATTTTACAACACAACTACTCAAGCAATAAATATCAACAAACAACCCATCCATCAGTCATTAGCAAAACCAAACGCTTCATCGACATTATCGGAGCTTTAGTCGGATTAGCGATCGCCCTCATACTTGCCATTCCCATTGCCATCCTGACCCAACTAGATAATCCCGGTCCATTATTTTATACTCAAGTGCGTTGTGGTTGCCTCGGTGAAACTTTTCGCATCATCAAATTTCGTTCAATGGTAGCTGATGCAGACGAACTAAAACACCTAGTGAAAAATGAAGCTCAAGGTAATTTTTTCAAAAATGAAAACGATCCGAGAATAACTAAAATAGGTCGTTTTCTACGTCGCAGTAGTTTAGACGAACTACCTCAATTTTGGAATGTTCTGATTGGCAACATGAGTTTAGTCGGAACCAGACCGCCCACCATTGATGAAGTTGCATTGTATCAAACACATCATTGGCGGAGACTAGAAGTAAAACCAGGGATTACAGGAGAATGGCAAGTCAACGGACGTTCCAATGTCAAAGACTTTGAAGAAGTAGTGCGTATGGATTTAAAATATCAGCAAAAATGGTCTATCGCTTATGACTTAAAATTAATCTGCAAAACTATTTCGGTAGTATTGAAAAGATCGGGTGCGTGTTAATTTCCTATATAGAACCCCTAACAGTATCTTTGCAAAAGTGAGGATTAGGAGACAGGAGACAGGAGACAGGAGACAGGAGACAGGAGGCGCGGAGTCAGAATTTCGGTGAAATAGAATAGGGAAAAAAGTATAAAAATAGCCCCAATCTCCCCATATCCCCATATCCCCGTCCCCCGATCTCTCCAGCTAATTTTATAGAGCCGCTTAGGGGTTCTATACAAGACCGATGCTACCGGACATGATATTAGCCATTTTTAGAGCCTTGACGTAATTCCCTTGTCTTATATCAACAGGACTTACGCATAAAGTACGAAAAACTTGCACTTGAGATTGCTATCCGTTCCGGACTGCTCCGCAAACCCTATCGGTCGCAATGATGAAAATACCTTGAGGTGCGTAAGTCCTAATCAAGTCTCGTTAATTAGGGTTTGCTGATTAAATATAAAAGTATTGGCAGCTAAAGGTTTACCGAATAATTAATAATTAATAGTTAATAATTAAGAGTTGAAGCGTCAATAATTAATTATTCATTCAACAATTAAGGTTTAAAGCCTCCCCTTGGCTGTGCCGCGAGCTGTCGCTCTACAAGGG
>JBFRWR010000852.1:0-7290 GCA_051439685.1 Trichodesmium sp. | reverse complement strand
TATACCATATAAATTTATTTTTGACAATAGTATTTACAATTATTATCGCATATCCACCTGATATTCTATAGCTAAGAAATAATTGGTGAGAACATAGGCTAATTATGAATCTTAGATTATGCAATGTTTTTCCAACTGTTCCCTGCTATAAGATAGAGAGTTATATTTGTTTCTTCCTTATTTCTTCTACAAATTTCTTTGATATTTTTAACAGTTCTGTCATCATAGTAATATGACTGATAATAACTTTATTATGATTTATAATTAAACTAAATCAAAGAGAGTAATTAGAGCCGGATTTTCAGATAAAACTGATAATTATTACTAAATAACCTTAGACTTAAATCATTAAAAAATATTTTATAGATTATTCAGGGATAAAAATTATGGATTCATTTTCAATGATAAATTCAGTAGTTCAAGAATTAGAAAAAGATGCAGATTTAATCAGGATTAAGAAAGTAATTTATTGTGCTTGTGAAGGTAGATGGGAAAATGATGAAAATAAATTATCAGAAATTAACCTCCAAGAATTAATAGAAGAATTATATAAAAAGACAGGGAATCTAGAAACTTTAGATCGTCGGTTATCTCGCATAGTTTCTAAAGTAAATAAAAAGACGGAGTATAGTTTATTAGCACAAAGAATTCTCGAAAAAGTAGGTAAATTATACCCAGAAGAAGAAGAAGATATGACAATTCTGGAGTCTAGCCCGATGTGGGGGATTCCAGGAATTGGAGATGAGCAAACTGTTTTAAAAGAGAAATTAGTAGAAGAAGGACCTTATCCTAGAGACCCTGGGAAATTATTTGATGTCCGAGAAAAAATTATGCAGGGTACTAATCCATTAAAAGCCAAGATTTTGATTTTTTCTACTGTAGAACATCAATTTAATTTTGGTGAAAGAGATTGGTTATTATTGAAAACTAAAAACTTAGATAGTTTACTCAGACAAATATTTAATTTTTGCCCATCTACAACAGAATTAGAATCTTCTTTATATAGCATAGCTAATAATTTTGAAGACCCTGATGAATATACTCAAATAGCTAATGTTATTATTAAATCTTTAACTCCCTGTTATTTAGCAGAAACAGAAAATATTAGTTCTGGAAGTGAAGCAGCATCTGCAACATCTGAGGTATCAACAGTAGAGACAAACAGAACTGATACAGAAAGTGATAATAATTTTGATGATGCTGAGATGACCCTGGTAGCTGAACAAAAGTCAGAAGTTGTCAAAGAACAAGATGAAATTGATTTGGCACAAGAACAACCTATCAATTCATATCAAGAACCTATACCAGAAAGTATAAATCAGAGTCAAAAGGAAACAGAAGCAAAAAATATTTCTGAATTAATTGATTTTCAGGAAGTAGTAAATCCTATTTCTTCAGAACCCACAATAGTAACTCAAGGTAATAGTCAAGAAATATCTCATAATAGAACAAATATCTTAGATTCAATTAAACAAAAATTAGAGTTAGAAAATCAAATTTCTGCTTTAGTTAATCAAAAAGTTGATGTTGTAATAGACTCTATAGAATCAGAATTTATTTCCTTAGAAGAAAGCTTAAATAAACTATTACAAAATCAGTCAGAAGCACAACGTTTATCCTTAAAATATACAGCTTTAGGTGAGTTTATTAGTAATATTCAAGAAAAATCGACAAAATTTCAGGAAATTCTCAATCAATTAGAAATAGAAGAAAGAAAAAAAGCAAATTTAGATCAATCTAACAATCTAATTACTACCCAATTAGAACCAGAAAGAAACAATTCTCAAGACGAAGAACAAAAAATTATGGAATTAGCTATTCAAGGAAATCCTAAAGCACTTGCTTTAATAATTAACCAATCACTTCAGCAACAAGGAATTACTGTAATAGCTGGCAGGAAAAATGGTTATTTACATATTGTTGTAGAATCAGAAGAAATTCCCAGTCAAGAAATTGTCACTCCAGTTGTACAGCAAAAAATTGCTAGTTTACAATCAGAATATCTCAAAAATATCAAAATTCATGGCAGGCAATCAGGTAATAAATCTATTATTTGGACACAAACAATTTCGTTTTAGAGAGTAGGGGTTTTTGAGGACACGGAGAGTGGGAGACACGGAGACGCGGAAAGGGGAGTTGGGGAGTTGAGCAGCAGGAAGAAACTCTATAATTTAGAAATTCATAATTTTTAATTTGATAATTGTTAATTAGGGCTGGCTGATTAAATATCAAAGCACTGATAGATATTGATTGCAGCCTTTTTTGGTCTAAAAAAAGTGCGCCTGTTTCGGTCTAAAAAGCTCATCCATGCTAGTATTTGAGGATGATTATGGCAGAAAAATCTTGGGACAATTTTGACCACTACCTCCTCTATAATTTCCATTTCTCCTGTCTCCTGTCTCCTGTCTCCTGTCTCCTACCCCTAGCAAAATACTTTCCATACGCAAACCCTAATTATTTAAAAATAAGGAAAATTATAATGAATAGTGGCGAAATTCTGAGAAAATATGCAGCAGGAGAAACTGATTTTCATGGTATTAATCTCAAAGGTATCCAATTAAATGAAGCAGACTTAATTGGGGCAAATTTTTCCGAGGCCGATCTTCAGGGAGCAGACTTAGTGCTGGCTTTTCTCAATCGAGTAAACTTTCGACGGGCTAATTTAATTACGGCAAAGCTTAGTGGTGCATATCTGACTCAGGCTAATTTGCAAGCTGTAAATATGGCCGATGTCGATCTTCATGGGGCAAATTTACAAAATGCCGATTTTCGCCAGGCTAATCTAGAGTTGGCAACCTTAATAGATGCTAATCTCAGTGGGGCAGATATGCGGGGTATTAATCTCCAGGGTGCTGACTTGCGGGGAGCTTATCTGCGTGGAGCAAATCTTCGCCATGAAAAACGAGCTTATAATATAGCTAATCTGCGGGGGGTTAACCTCCGGGGTGCCGATCTGCGTGGAATTGATTTGACTGGGGCAGATTTAACTAAAGCTGATTTGAGGGGAGCTAACCTGAGTGAGACTTTGCTACGAGGGACTAAATTGACTAAAGCAAATTTAGCTCAAGTAATTTTAGATGGTGCATTTTTAACAGAGGCTAATTTGGCAGGAGTGAATTTATCTGGGGCGAGTCTGATCAATGCGAAAATTGAAAGAGCTGGCTTTATGGATACACGCCTCAATGATGCTAACTTAACTGGGGCAATTATGGCGGATGTCAAGTTGGGCAAGGCGCAGTTAATCAGAGCTAACTTGACTCAAGTTAATTTAGTTAGAGCTGATCTAAGTCGAGCTAATTTAAGTCAAGCAAATTTGACTAAAGCTGACTTAACTGATGCTTACCTAGCAAAAACAAATTTCCGAGATTCTAATTTGAATAAATCCATTTTAACTAGGGTTGAATTAAGTACGGCTAATTTAAGTGGCGCTCAGTTGCAAGGCGCTTATATGCCTAATGGGGATATTCACGAGTAAGTTGTTGATGCGGAACCCGCCTCTACCTCATTAACGTATCTAAAATTGTAGGTGCGGGTTTCAACAAAAATCTTGATACATGATATTAATTTATCTAAACCCGCCCCGCTTTCAACCCGCAACCTTGGGTAATACTGATATTAATAACTACCGGGAATGGGGGCGGGTTTATTTCATTTTGTTGAATTCCCATTAACACCCTAGGGGGAACCCGCCTCGACGTCATTAACGTATGTAAAATCGTCGTCAGTTGGGTAGGTTGGGTTTTGCTGCGCAACATGGAAAGCGACAGCGAACCCAACATCTACCTAATTATTGTTGGGTTTCCTCCGTCAACCCAACCTACTAGATTTAACTCTCCTCACCTACAACTAAATACCACAGCGCATCAATACCTCTGCCAACATATTCTGAATCTTGATGTTGTTGAATCCATTGAATAATTATGGGGAGGATATTGTGGGATTTTTTGCCTAGCTTGCCTAAAGCTTCAGCTGCCCTTTGGCGCACAAAAGAATCCTCATCCTGAAGTAGAGGTAGTAGGGAGTTAACTACTGTCTCGGAACTGCTGCTCAATTTGCCCAAAGCATAGGCTGCACTCTCACGGACAAAAGAAACCTCATCCTGAAGCACAAAAGAAACTTCATCTTGAAGCAAAAGTAGTAGGGCGTTAATTACAGTCTCTGAACTATTGCCCAAATTGCCCAAGTCGTAGGCTGCTCTCCCAAGGACTCCAGCATCCTCATCTTCAAGCAGAATTAGTAGGGTATTGACTACTGTCTCTGAACTATTGCCCAATTTGCCCAAAGCATAGGCTGCACTCCTACGCACATCAGAATCCTCATCCTCAAGCAGAGGTAGTAGGGCGTTGACTACTGTCTCTGAACTATTGCCCAATTTGCTCAAAGCATAAGCCGCACTCCTACGCACACCAGCATACTCATCCTGAAGCAGAGTTAGTAGGGTGTTGACTACAGCCTCGGAACTATTGCCCAAATTGCCCAAAGCATAGACTGCGTTGTGACGCACAATATAATCATCATCCTGAAGCAGAGTTAGCAGAGTTAGGGGGTTGACTACAGTCTCTGAACTCTTTTCCAAATTGCCCAAAGCAAAGGCTGCACCCCGACGCATAAAATAATTTTCATCCTGAAGTAGAGGTAGTAGAGTATTGACTACAGTCTCTGAACTGTTGCCCAATTTGCTCAAAGCATCAAGTGCATTCTGACACACATCAGAATCATCATTCTCAACCAGAGCTAGTAGGGCGTTAACTACTGTCTCGGAACTGCTGCCAAATTTGCCCAAAACATTGGCTGCACTCCCACGCACATTAGAATCCTCATCCTTTAATCGCGCTAGTAATATTGTAATTACCTCATCCTTTTCCCCAAACTCTGCTTGATATTCCAGTAACCTTTCTTCATCAATCAAATCTGCCTGCTCTTTCAACATTTCCAAAGTTTGCACCTCAAAATCAGTTTCATACAAACTACATAAAATCTGAAAAACCTGCTCGCGAACATTCTTACCAACCTTATCCTCACTACTAACCTCCAACTCAACCAACCTCTCCAAAATCTCTTGCACCAACTCACTATCAGCACCCCGCAAACCTTTCGGATTTTCCGCCAAACAATTTCCAGCAAACAACAAATCCCGATGTAACCACTCCTCATACTCACTACCATTATTCAAAACTGCTCTAATTGCCTTCGCCGCATTTTTCGGCTTTTGTTGGGCTATCAACAACAATAAAACCTCTCGCCAGTGAGCATCATGCAAATGTTCTCGAATGGCATTTAAAATAATCCCAAAATCAAATTCATTCTCCAACTGATAATCAATTTCCTCAGCACACAAATATTCCTGAAAAGTCTTATGCACAAAAGCATAACAGTCTTGCCCCTGCTCGTTCAATAAACCAGTGCGTTCCCGAATCAAATCCACAAATCTTTCCGCTTCCTCCTTTGCTTGATACAACTGCACCTGCTTCAACCCCTTAATCTCTCGACTCAACTGAGAAATTAACTCATCCTTATCTATCAAAGTACCACCTTCACCATTGCCAACATTTCCCTGAGTATGTACCCAATATGCCAATAATTCCATCAACCTGCGCAAATCATCCAAACCCAAATACTTCAACCGCTCATCACTACTTAACTCCTTATTCGCATCCCAAGAAATTAACAAAGTTTCCACCGCCTTATCATAAAGTCGATGTCTTTCCTTTGGCAAAACTGCTTGATACCGATGAATCAAAGCAATAATCGTCAACAACAAAGGATTCCTTGCCAACAACTTAATCCTATCATTATCATCCAACGCCTTTTGTAAACTCTCCTTCCGTCTTTCCGCCTCCACTTTATCTTTAAACCGACTATCATACCAATTATTGATAAACGTCGAAATTTTCTCATCATCAAAAGACTGCATTTGATAGTGGGGAAATTCCTCTGTGCGGAAAAAGTCGCGCCGATACCCTGCCGGACGAGATGTAATAATTGCGCGGTTTCTGTCAAACTGCCCTAAAAAATTCTCAATGCGTCTGACAACATCATAACGTTTACCTTCCTCCGCAACTTCATCCAAACCATCCAACAATATTAACGCTCTACCATCTTCCAACCAATGCTCAAAAAATCCCGTCGGTAAAGTTTTGACTGCCATCGTTTTTTCAGCAAAAATTCGAGCATATTCGAGAATGCTTTTATCTGGATGTCTTGCCAAATCTCGCATCCTGATTAAAATTGGTAGCCAGTCAGTATCAGAGTCTAAACCTAATATTGTTGCCCCATAACCTGGCGCTACCCCCTGACCTCCCTGAAAAAAGGGGGAAGAAGAGCGATCGCTGTTTTGCTCCACAGAATTTTCCTGAGAATAGCCCTCCTTACCAAGGGTGGTTGGGGGGAGCGACGCCAACATCACGGCGAAATAACTCATCAAAGTTGTTTTTCCAGAACCAGGGGCACCTAATATTACAACTTTCCGCGATCGACTTTGAGTCAATAATTCGGAGGCTAAAAATTTTCTGCCAGTGGTATTTGCCAATAGTTCCCTTTCGAGTTGTTCCCCAGTTCCTCCTAATAATAAATCCCGTTCAAAACCTCCTCCCGTTGACACATCCTCTACCACATCTGGCATAACAAAAATATAGGCTAATTTCTCTGACTTTTCTACTTCTTGCCCAGGCACAGAAATCCCGGCAAATTTCACATCATCAAACCAATTAGCTAACTGTTCAAAATAATTTTGTTTGGCAACCTGAAATTTAATATAAGTATCAGTTTGTTGAAAATAAGCATTAACAAAAGTTTCTATCCACGGCTGTAGACTTTGTTGATTTAATGGAATATTTTTAGCTTCAGCTTCTTGGTGAAAGATGGCAATCAAAATATCAATATCTGGCTTCCCTTGATTAGTTAATGGTTTTTGTAATTCCGTCAAAACCGCAGAATGATTGAAATATTGACTCAAAAATTTGTTAGCTCCAGTCCAGCCATCCATTTTGGCAGAATAAAATAAAAGTTCTTGAGGTAGGATTTGTTTTTCCCATACTTCAACAGATTTTTTACCCGATTTTAAAGCTTTTTCTAAATCTGTTTTATTCAGGGATTGAGCGAGACTGTTGCCTCCTTTTTCCCAGGCAGTATCCCATAATGAATCTGCTATTTTTGATAATCCCCAACCTGCTAAACCGACTAAACCAGCTTCCATAAATTACCTCTATCTAATTCTCAGAGACTATTGAATAACTAACTATTATAACCTTTCTCCAGTTAGTCAGGTACAGTGATTTTTCTTCTTTTATA
>JBFRWR010000851.1:0-6830 GCA_051439685.1 Trichodesmium sp. | reverse complement strand
ATAATTG
Source organism: Trichodesmium sp. (assembly GCA_051439685.1). Taxonomy (GTDB): domain Bacteria; phylum Cyanobacteriota; class Cyanobacteriia; order Cyanobacteriales; family Microcoleaceae; genus Trichodesmium. The sequence goes on along the minus strand of JBFRWR010000851.1, from coordinate 6,823 downwards.
TTCGGAGATTTTTCTACCCTTGGTTTGCCTAAAATCCTGACTTTTTGATAGTTTGAGCAAGAATTGTTGCACTTTTTCTGGATGAAAAAAGACTATAACCTTTACAGATAAAGACTTTTAGATTTAATCAGCCAGCCCTAACTAGGACAGAAAAAGTAAGGGACTATTCTTCTTACTACTTCCTCTATAATTCCCATTTATGCTGACTCCTGACCAAAAAATAAGGTCTCAAGCCTCCCCTTTTAAGGGGATGAAAAAAAATAAACTTCAGTATTTGAAGTCTCTGGGTTTAGCCAGAGGTACTGTTAGCTGATAACTGAAATGACTCCTACCCTCCAGCAAAATACTTTTTCCTAAAACCCTAAATAGGGCTGGCTGATTAAAGAGCAAAGGATTGAAAGATAAAGGTTTGAACAATTTTCAGCCCGGAAAAAGTACCAGGTTTTCAGTTAAAATAGCGGAAAAATCAAGCATGGGTGGGGTAAATATGGCAGAAAAATCACTCAATATATTTTGTTGAGCAACTGGAGCATTCCGCAGGAAATTACCAAAAAATTAAGGTATAAAGCCTCTCTTTAGAATTAATAATTAATAATTGACAAGTGATAATTATCAATAGTTTTCATGCTTCACTATCAATTATCAATTAATGAACAAATCCTCCTCTTGATCACAAGAGGTAATTAATTATTATTAATTGTTATATCAAATCTGGGTTAAACAGACCCGTTTTAAGCAAACTACGAAAACCCTCTATAGACCTTGCATAGAAGGTTTCTACAGTTGGGGATATAACTGGTCTATCTATACCGGATTTGGTATTAATTATTAATTATTGAACCCTACTCCCTACTTCAACAAAAAGACTTTATTCACCAAACCCTGAATAGGTTGCGGGTAATCAAAAAGTAAATAAAAAAACTGAAACTCTGAGGAATCTATCCCAGTAATCATTTTGTTGTTAAAAAGCCTAAATATTTTGAGAGGTAAAAATGAAAACTTAAGCTTTTCAGACACATTTTACCTAAACAAATAAGCATCTTAAAAATAGTGGGAGAGGTTCACCTGTTTCCTGTTTCATTTTCACTGTTCCATAAAAGCAATTAAAATTTTGTATATAAACTATTTCGTATCTCCAAAAAGGTGAGGGTTTTTGCCAAAGGAGTCAGAAGTAAGGAGTCAGGATTTGCTGATGCTTTCAGTTGAATTTAACTATTATAAAACTTGTTACAACCTATGCTCGGATTCTATATGTAATCAACTCCTCTCTCTAGCAGATTTTAATCGCTGGAATTATTACTACTTGTTATCTTTATAGTCACTATTCACTCTCTTATATAATTATTTGACAAACAGTATAGCAATCCTCCGCATATTCGTGGCAAAAATCTTACTGCTTTTTAGGGAATAGGGAACACTTAACTGTGAACAGTAGGGAGTTTCAACTTTTTTATTGATCAGAACCTATGCTCGGATTACTATATCTTAAAAAATGTCATAAATAGTTAGTAACTAATCAAGTAAATAATAAGCTAAAATCACTGTAAAACTGAGGTTTAAAGTAACTAATATCTCACTTCTGAATTCCTTAGGAAAAAGTGTTTGACCAGCATTTCGTTTAGGCATAATTCCACAGGAAAGGAAAGCTTTGCGTTCTGCAAAACATCAATTACCCCTACTGACTTTTAACTTTAGTGAAACTTTATAGTCGTTTAACTTAAAAATGAGACATTTTTTCGCCTGATACTACCTCATAGCAAGAAAGCTTTGTCTCAATCTAAAGTTAAGTAGAGCCAGGTAAAAAAAAGGTGTTGGAGATTTAGTTATAAAAGCCTTAAAAGCACTGATATAACTTACTTCTGAGATATTTTACAATTTGATACATAAAGTACAATATTTACCACTTTCTACTTAAATAGCTATATTACCTACTTAATTATTGGTGAGTATTCAAATTTAATTTTGCAGATAAGCATCTCAATTTAATGACTTTATTTTCTATATATTTCTAATATAACTCCAATGAATGAGCCAAATATACCTCCAATAATTCCTCCCCAAAAAGGAATAAGTAGTGGACTAAAGCAAACATAAAAACCTTCTAAACCAGCGGCACAATTTAGAGGTTGAATTCTTTGATGAGCTAAAATAATAAAAAAAACTGTACTCAAAAGTGATGTAAAAGTTGCTGCGTTAAATATTCTCATCGTACATCTAAATTGAGTAATTAATTTAGTAATTGCACCAACGATTCCGCCAATAGTACCGCCAATTACAATACCAAAACAAGCACCAAATAATGCTACAAACCATACAAAAACGACTGGAATTATACTACTCATAAAATACTCCTTCTCTCTTAATTGTATATTTTAATTTTTTGTTTTACTTGTTAAGTTCTCCAAAAAAGTTTTAAGCTGCTCAAAATACTGACAACTACTGCGACTATTAATGTATAAACAAATGCCTTAAGTAATTCTAAGTTTGCTATTTCAGTTATTGGGATCATTCTTTCATACCATCCAGTTAATTTAAAGATAGGTAAGAGTAAGTTCCCAAAAATCACATAAGCAATCATTGGATTTTGACCATTATATATCAATAATTTGAGCAGACATTTCTGATGAAAATAGTCGCTAAGAATAGTGAATAGAATCAACAAAAAAATAGAAATTGCTGTGCTAACAAAAAAGTAACTAAGAGTAGCACTATCTTTTTTGATACCTCCTTGAAAAGGTTCAAAAGCTAACCCTAATAGCAGCCAATAAACACCCCAAATATAAAGTTTATTTAACAAATATTCTATCTGATTAGCTGATTGCCGGAATAATAACCAACCACAACCACATAAAACTACACTGATTAAAATTGTTTGTAAAACAAGCCTAGATTGTAACCCAAGTAATAATATAAAGTCAATCGTTAGCATTAATACTGCAATAATTACAAAACGACTAGCTGGCCAGTTTTCTCTTGTCAAATTATCATTATTAGTTTGATTATTTTCCATCCAATTTAAAATTAAATCTCCAGCAATAGTACCTGGAATAACAATAAATAGATATTTCAAATAATCGAATCTAAAAATCCAAGGCAAAGGAGAGTTAAACCAAAACTCCTTCACCCATCCATCATCAGTAGCAGAAAATCTGAGAGCTAATAATATTCCTAATAATCCTAAACGTATCGACCAATTAGATTTAGTAAATAACCAAATTATTGAACCAAAAACAGCCATATTAGTTAAAACAATGAGAATAATATCACTTCGTTCTAAGGAAAATTTACTACCATCAGGATATGTTAATCTACTCAGAACTAAAATACATAAACTCCAACCAACTATAGTCATAAATTGATTGAGAAACTTAGGTAAAAATTTAGGTAAACGAGTAAAAATAAAAAAGAGAATAAAAAATCCTAATAAAGCTAAGTTCCATTTTTCAGGTATGTCTTCTGTACTATTAATAATATGGGGTCGAAAATGTTGAATAATTATCGCAAAAGTTCCTAATAGAAAACCCCTTTTTAGTATGAATAAAAATATTTGACTGTAATGCCATCCTTTATGAATTAATCTAGATAAAGCTAAGGGGATAGATGCTCCCATGGTAAATAAGAAAATTGGAAAAACAATATCTACCCAAGTTAATCCTGGAATATTTGGATTAAATGAATAAGTTGGTGGTGGGGTTTGAGCATGATACATCCAAGCAGGTAATGTTCCATCGCGAGGAATTATGCCTGATAATATCATCATTAAAACAGCAAATCCACGCAAAGCATCTAAAGCATCGGCACGTTTTGTCAGTCTGAGTTTTATAGTCATATTTGTACCGTTTTAAGTATTTTATATTCAATTGTATTCAAGATTAATACTTTTATAGTAGTGTGCAAATAATTTTGTTTATAGCACTTTTGATTAACATAGAATATAACTATCAGGTCTAGAATTTATTAAACTTCAAACGGAAGCTATCAGCTTTTGAAACACATCTATATTTACTGTCATAGAATTGTATGGGTTGACAACTTAAACTGGTTGTTTTTGTATTTCAATTTATGGGTTGAAAATATAGTAGAAGTTAAAATAGCGTTTGCTTCATTTATGAAAAAGCACGCTTTGTTGACTGCTGACAGCTAATAGCTGAATGCTTACCTTCAAACATATAGTAATCCTATTTTATTCGTCTCAAAAATCTTACTGCTTTTTAGGGTACGGCGAACAGAGAACAGGTAGGAGTTTCAGTTTTGTTATTTACTTTTTAATTTTTCACGACCTATGGGCGGATTGTTATAGTTATCTTATTTCTCTAGTCTACTTCTATGAAAACCTGTATAAATCAAAAATCAAAGGGAGTAGGGAAAAAAGCGACTTGTATACTTTATCAGTAGATCAAAAATAATACTAAATTGATAAATTTTTTCTACAAATATTTTGGTTGTTTCTATTAGTAGGTAGCCAATACAAATAGGTGTTATGATTATTGTTTATAATGCTTTTAAGGGAACAGCTCATCTGGCAACAGGTAGGAGTTTCAACTTTTTTATTTACTTTTTGATTACCCGCAACCTATGGGCGAATTGCTATAGCTATAATTTGGTAATTGTATAAGTAAGGAAGAAGGAAAAGGAAAGAATAAAAAAGGTAAAAAATGATAGTTCCTCTTCTTTCTTCTTGTCATAAATTTACAATTTTCTTGTCATTCCTAAAGATATAGAGCATTTTTATTTGAAATGCGGAAATTTCGTTCTATTAAAAACGGAACAGTTAACTGGGAACGGAATAGTCAAGAAGGTAAAACAGCATTTAATACTAGCTTTGCACAAATATTAATTGGAACTAAATACAAGATTTTTTATGATCAAAAAAATCAATCTAGATTGAAATCTCATTTGAAAATGCTATATAGCAATCCTATTTTATTTGTGTATAAAAATCTTACAGCTTTTAGGGAATGCTTAACTGGGAATAGGTAAGAGTTTCAGTTTTTTTTTATTTACTTTTTGATTACCCGCAACCTATTTAGCATTGCTATATAGAAAAGTTTTTGAGATTTAGTATTATCAGCATTGCAATTACTAAGTAGTCGTGCAAAAAAAATTTCCTAGTTGAGAGAGGCAACAGGAAACAGGAAACAGGAAATAGGAAATAGGAAATAGGTAGAAATAATTGATAATTTCTGGATAAGATTATAGATGTATAATAAAATGTGTAATTAATTTTTCAGAAGCACTTATTAGAACATTCTCAAACTCTAAAGTTTAGTCTGTGCTACAAATTTAATATAGCATCCGGGTAATTAGTTATCGTATCGTCCTCGGAGTGAGGAGTCAGGAGAAAGAAAGGATTTGAATAGAAGGATTTGAATAGAAGGATTTGAATAGGATGAATTTTTTAATTTGTATTTAATAGAACATTTGTAAGTTGAGGAAGTAATTTTGCGATTACTGTATAATATTATGTCCGGTTCAACAGTTATAAATAAACTACTCAGGAGTCAGGAGTCAGTAGGGGTAATTGATGTTTGCCCAGCATTTAGTTACGAAAATCGAAAATTGGTAATATTTCAAAGAATTGAAATCCAGTGGGTAGATATATATGAGGTAAATATATTCCTAGACGAGTGAAGTGAGAAATATGTGTGTTGATTTCTTCGGACTTACTCCCTACTCCCTACTCCCTACTCCCTGTCTCATTTTTATCTTTCCTGATACATTCAATCTCTCAGATATACAAACGATTGCCTATTTGCCCCACACAACTTTTTCCCATAAAAAATTAGTTGCTAGTCGTAAAATTTACCACTAACAACCAAAAATAATTAACTATTCAATAATCAATATTAATCTAGCTAGAAGAAGCAGGCAAAGAAAGTTGAGGTTGAGTTTTTAAATGACGACCATTACCATTAGTATTAGTCTGATTATTAGAATATTCTGGAGATAATAATACTTGACGAATCAAACGAGCGAGCGCCCGTTGAGTTAGACCACCTGCTACTTGTTGACCTACTTTTTGCATCTCCGGTTTACCTAATATATTTGGCACTAACTGTACTAATTGCATACCATCAAAACCAGGTGTATCTTGAATAATTTGCCAGATATTTTTAATATGTTCTGCTCTTTTTTCTTGTGCTGGATTATTAGATGTAGTAACTGGAGTTTTCTCTACCTTCATACCTAACCACTCACTTACTTTAGCTCTAGCATTAACAAATGTATTTCTAGATGCCAAATCTAGACTATTAATCAGCTCTTCTACTAGACGCACACGGATAAAATCGCCTCTTTCAGACAATAAGAAATCTAGAGCTTGATCTAAAACTTTACTAATATCATAATCATCACTATTACTCGCATTTCTTAATAGATTTTCCAGTCTATTCCAACGAAAATCACCATCTTTAAATAGCAAGTCTTTCAAAGAAGTTCTTAACTCAGGAGCAGGGTCAGTTAATAAACGTTTAGCCACATAAGGATAAGCTTTACTCAACACTTTAAAATTAGGATCGACATTAATAGCAATACCTTCCAAAGTTACTAAAGAGCGAATAATCAAAGCATAATAGGCAGGCACCCGGAATGGATATTCATACATTAAAGCTGATAATTGGTCAGTAATACTCTTAAAATTCAGCTCCGCCACACTTGCACCAAGAGCATTATTAAACACTCCAGCTAAAGCAGGAATAATCGGAGTTAAATCAGTTTCAGGAGTTAAAAATTCCAGCTTCACATAATCCTGACCTAAAGCATCAAAATCACGATTTACCAAATGTACAACTGCCTCCAATAAACCATATCGCTGATAAGTTTT